>NZ_CAMUDP010000007.1:0-89434 GCF_947087635.1 Anaerococcus tetradius | reverse complement strand
TGCAGTAATGTATTAAGCTAATGGATACTAAACTTTAAATCTTGACTGGAAATATATTTTGCTAATTTAGAAAGGTTCAAAAATATGGTGATGATGGCATAAGGGATACACCTGTTTCCATACCGAACACAGAAGTTAAGCCTTATAACGCCGATGGTACTCGGAGGGCAACCTCCCGGGAGACTAGGAAATCGCCAAACAATTACGCTTATGCGTTTTTGCGCTTAGGTAGCTCAATGGTGGAGCACCCGGCTGTTAACCGGTAGGTTGTGGGTTCGAGTCCCACCCTGAGCGCCATTTATTTAATTTATTTTATCGCGGGATGGAGCAGTCTGGTAGCTCGTCGGGCTCATAACCCGAAGGTCGTAGGTTCAAATCCTGCTCCCGCAACCACATGGCGAAGTAGCTCAGTTGGCTAGAGCATTCGGTTCATACCCGGAGTGTCAACGGTTCAAGTCCGTTCTTCGCTACCAATAAATTAGGGTCAAGCTTATGCTTGATCCTAACTGATAATTTTTAATTATGGCTCCATGGTCAAGTGGTTAAGACACAGCCCTCTCAAGGCTGTATCATGGGTTCAAATCCCATTGGAGTCACCACCACATATGACCATAAGACTTTATTAGGCTTTTCTTTTAAGGCCCTATGGTCATAATAGTATAAGTTTATTATTTAGGCCCTATGGTCAAGCGGTTAAGACACCACCCTTTCACGGTGGTATCCCGGGTTCGAATCCCGGTAGGGTCACCATTATTAGTCAAATTAGACTAGAAAAGAACTTCTTCGTATAAGAGGATACCACCGTGTTCACGGCGGTAAGTTCTTTGGACTCACTGACGTTCGTCTCAAAGATTTCAAATCTACGATTTGAAACAGCACAGCTGACTGGGTTACGAATTCCAGTAGGGTCACCATTATATTATTTTAATTGTTAAAACACTTTTTTTGGAAGTATAGCTCAGTTGGGAGAGCATCTGCCTTACAAGCAGGGGGTCACAGGTTCGAGCCCTGTTACTTCCACCATGTTTATCATCTTATGATGATTTTTGGCTCGGTAGTTCAGCTGGTTAGAATGCCGCCCTGTCACGGCGGAGGTCGTGGGTTCGAATCCCATCCGAGTCGCCAAAATAAATACACGATTTAGATGTGACTTCGTAAAAGGTCCGCCGTTACGGCGGAGGAGTTCTTCGGACTCACTAGCGTTCGTCTCGAAGATTTCAAATCGAAAGATTTGAAACCCAGCAGGGGACTGGGTTCGAATTCCATCCGAGTCGCCAAAATAAATACACGATTTAGATGTGACTTCGTAAAAGGTCCGCCGTTACGGCGGAGGAGTTCTTCGGACTCACTAGCGTTCGTCTCGAAGATTTCAAATCGAAAGATTTGAAACCCAGCAGGGGACTGGGTTCGAATTCCATCTTTGTCGCCTAGTTTCTAGCAGATTTTGTTAGATCCGCTGATGTAGCTCAATTGGTAGAGCAATTGATTTGTAATCAATAGGTTGTAGGTTCAAGTCCTATCATCAGCTCCATAATTTTTAATATGCGGATGTGGCTCAGGGGTAGAGCATCGCCTTGCCAAGGCGAGGGTCGCGAGTTCGAATCTCGTCATCCGCTCCATATATGACTTACGTTTTGCGTAAGTTTTTTATTTTTAATTCCTTGTTTTTATTGAAAAAATATATTTTTAGCATATAATAATTTAGTATCCATATGCGGGTGTAGCTCAGTGGTAGAGCCCCAGCCTTCCAAGCTGGTTGCGAGGGTTCGATTCCCTTCACCCGCTCCATGCGTTATTAGCTCAGCTGGATAGAGCGTCTGGCTACGGACCAGAAGGCCTGGGGTTCGAATCCTCAATGACGCGCCAGGATTATAGAAGAGTTTTGATTTTCAAGACTCTTTTTTTATTGTCCACTTAAGTGAGTTGAGCGAACGAAAGAGAGCGAAACAAAAAACCACCTGCTATGCAGGTGGAGGGATTTAGCTTTAGCTTCAAGCACCAAGAAAACCTCCTTAAAGTATAATTGTGATAGTCACATGCACAATTAAATAAGGAGGTAATCATGGATAAAAACACTTTATCGCATACAAGCTGGAGATGCAAATATCATATAGTTTTTGCACCAAAATATAGAAGACAAGCAATATACAGACAACTAAGAAAAGACATAGGGAGCATACTCAGAGAATTATGCTCAAGAAAAGGAATAAACATAATAGAAGCAGAGCTATGTCCAGATCATGTACACATGCTGGTAGAAATACCGCCAAAATAGTCTGTATCATAAATTATGGAATATTTAAAAGGGAAAAGCTCACTGATAATATTCGATAGACATGCCAACCTAAAATACAAATACGGAAACAGAAATTTCTGGTGTAGAGGATATTATGTAGATACAGTGGGCAGAAACGAAAAGAAAATAAAAGAATATATACAAAATCAATTAAAAGAAGATTATTACACTGACCAGATAAGTATAAAGGAATATTATGACCCGTTTACGGGAGAGTCAGTAAATAAAAACAAATAAAAAAACTGCTTAAGCAGTAGTTGGGATAGTGGTACATGTGATAGAATACTCGACAGCCCCAATAGGGGCGTGCCGGTATTTGCGCCTTATAGGCGCTGTGCAAACTACCAGCTAAGCTGGTAGTTTTGATTGGCTTTTATTGATATATGCTTTAGTTAAAATACTTTTTTTTATAAAAAATTAATGCGAACGACTTGCAAATGGCAAAAAAAGTGATACATTATATAATGCAAATCAATCGCATATGGAGGTTTTATGAAAAGATATTTTAAGGGACTAATTTTTTTAGCTATTATTTGTGTCTTTGCTTGTAGTTCTTGTTCTAGAAATGAAAAGATGAAGACTGATTCGGGAAAAGAAGCTAATGGTAAAAAAGTAGTTTATGCTAGCTTTTATCCAGTGGAAGATTTAACAAAAAGAATTGTGGGAGATAAGATGGAGGTTCGTACTATTATAAAAGCAAACCAAGAGCCTCATTCTTTTGAGCTTTCTACAGATGATATGAAAAATCTAACTGGGGCAGATCTTGTTGTTTATAATGGGGCCGGCATGGAAAGCTTTATTGATGATTTGAAAAAGGGCATTAATGATGATGATAAATTCCTAGACTTATCTCAAGGTCTTTCCCTTTTGGATAGTTCAGATGAAGCTAGTGAGCAAAAATCAATAAACCCTCACACATGGTTGTCAATTAAAAACGCCATGGAAGAGCTTGATACTATTTATAAGAAGGTTTCTTCTATAGATCCAGCAAATGATGCCTACTACAAGGCTAATTTAGATAAGTCTGTTAAGGAATTTGCGGATCTCGATAAGGAGTTTGAAGATGAGCTTTCTAAGGTTAAGTCAAAGGATAAGTATTTCGTTGTAAGTCATGCTGCCTTTAATTATTTGGCAGATGATTATGGGCTAAAGCAAGTTGCTGTTACGGGAATATCTCCAGAGGATGAACCATCAGCCAAACAATTAAAAACTATAGCTGATTTTGTTAAGGCTCACAAGATTAAGACAATTTTCTTTGAAGGCAAGGCGACACCAAAGGTTGCTGAAACTTTAGCGAAAAATACTAATACTAAAACATCAACTCTCTATACCCTAGAAAACCTCACTGAAGAAGAAGCCCAAAAGGGATATATCAACCTTATGAGGGAAAATTTGAAGAATCTTGTGGCATCCTTCAATGAATAAGGCTATTTCAATCAAGGGCCTGGACTTTGCCTATGACAAGGAAAAAATTCTCGAAGGTTTAGACTTAGATATAGGCCTGTGTGATTTTGTTGCTATTGTAGGGGCTAATGGAGAAGGTAAGTCCACCCTTATTAATCTTCTTCTTTCAAATCTAAGAAAGGATAGGGGGACTGTAAGGATTTTCGGTGATCTTATTGAAGAGAACAATCATTTTTCCGATATTGCCTATATCAGTCAAGATGCTGTAAGATCCTACAAGACTTTTCCAACTACTATAGAAGAAGCTGTAAAGATTCACACATCTTTTCTTAAAGTAAACAAGGATGTTGATAAGCTTCTTGATGAAGTTGGTCTTAAAGGCCATAAAGATAAGGCACTAAGCGAATTATCAGGGGGTCAACTTCAAAGGCTTGGCCTCCTCCTTGCTCTTATCAAAGATGCCAGGTTAATTCTTCTAGATGAACCTACGACAGGAATTGATAAGACTTTTTCGAAAGAGCTTTTTGTGCTATTAAAGAAAATGACCCAAAATGATAAAACAGTTGTGATTGTAACTCATGATTTAAGACAGGCAAGCTTTTATGTTGATTACGCCTTTAAAATTTGTGATAAAAAGGCGATACTTATTGATAAGTCAAGGCTTGAGGATGTATTGGAGTAGGATATGTTAGATATATTTCAATATGAATTTATGAGAAGGGCCTTTATAGTAGGGGGGATTCTTGCAATAATCCTACCTTGTATGGGCCAATCAATTCTGATAAAAAGACTTTCAACAATTGGAGATACCCTTTCTCACTCATCCCTAGCGGGCCTTACCATAGGTCTTGCCTTTGGTTTTAATCCCCTATCTACCGCTATAATTTCTTGTATAGTGGCTGGAGTTTTAATCGAATTTATTAGAAATAAATTAAAAAATTATCAAGAAGTTTCGACAGTTATAATCCTTGCGGCTTCCATTGGACTTGCAGGAATTTTCTCATCTTTGGTGGAAAATACAAATTCTATCTCTTCCTATCTATTTGGTTCTATTGTAACTATTAGTGATGGGGAGTTTTATTTGGTGCTTGCTATAGCTAGCATAGTTTTACTATGCTATGGACTTATTTACAAAAAACTTTACCTCAGTGTTTTTGATCCCCAAGCGGCAAGAATTATGGGTATCAACACAAGCTTTATAAATTTCATGCTTACAATATTAACAGCAATTACAGTTTCAATATCTGCAAGGACAATAGGTTCATTAATTGTATCATCACTTTTGGTGATTCCATCCCTTACAGCAATTGAATTAAGAAAAACCTACAAGGCGAGTCTTATCGTATCTATAATTTTATCGCTCGTTTATGTTTATCTCGGTCTTTTGCTTTCTTATCATTTTAACCTAAGACCTGGTTCGGTAATTGTTTTAATATCAGTAGTATGTTTACTAATAATAATGTTAGTAAAGAATAAATAGGAGAATAATATGAATAAAATGCACATAGGAAAAATTATGGCTGTCTGCTATCTTTCGGCAGTATTACTTTCATCTTGTTCTATTTTTGGCAAAAAGGATAGTAACAAAAATGAAGTTAAGAAAAAGGAAACAAGTTTTGTTAGCAAGAAAACTAGCTACAAGAAAGATAAGACTACAGAAGTATTGATTGATTCAGAAATCAAGAAAGAAGATATAGTTAGAGTTGTAAAACATGGCGACCATTGGCATGTTTTTACCAAGGATGGCAAGGAACATATTACCTACACTGATCCAGAAAAAATGGGAGATAAGGCAATGGATCTTGTCAGCGTTGTTTCAAAAAATGTTTTAAGTGGTATGGATGTTGTTTCAATCAAAAAACATGGCGACCACTGGCATGTCTATACCAGAGATGGAAATGAATACCTAACCTATGAAGATCCATCAGCTCAATTTCCGAATATTCGAGTAGGAGTTTATCATGGTAGTCATGGGTCAAGTGCGAAAACTAATGGCAAAAGTAGCTCTAAGGCCAGAAAAGTCAAAGAAAATCTTGAAGATAAGGGAGAATATGTCGTAAAAATTCTCCAACACGAAGATCACTTCCATATTTATACCAACAAGGGCAACGAATATATATCCTACGAAGACCCAAGGAGTCTATATCCAAATGCAAGTTTTGGTCAATATGTAGGCAGTCATGCTTCTTCTCATCAAATAAGTAAAAGTAGACCAGAAAAAAGATGGACAAGTAGCCCAAGTGTAAGTCCATCAAACAAATTAAAAAATATAGACAAACTTGTTAGGGTAAAAGATCCCGTTGAGCTTATTAAAGAAGAAAAGAAAAACCAAGAAAAGGTTGTGAAAATTCTAAAACATGAGGACCACTACCATATCTACACCAACAAGGGTAATGAATATATATCCTATGAAGATCCAAGAAGTAAGTATCCTGATGCTGAATTTGGAATCTATCATGGTAGCCACAGTTCAAGTCAAAGGAAAGAAGAAGCTTTGGTTCAACCACCAAAAGAAGATCAACAAAAGCCTCAACTTTACAAAGTAGACCAAAGAAATAAGGCTATAAGGGAGATGAAAATTGTAAATATAATGGGTCAAGAACCAGCAGACCTTTTTGATATAGTAAAAATCCTAAAGCACGAGGACCATTACCACATCTTCGATTCAAAGGGAAGGGAATCAATATGCTACCAAGACCCAAGAAGTCTATACCCTAAAGCCTACTTTGGTGATTATGAAAAAGTTAAAAAGCCTCAAGTAGAGCCTCAAGTACAAACAGAGCAAAAGGAAGAAACTCCTAAGCCTAGTGAAAAGAAAGACCAATGGCCAAAAAATATAGTAAGAATAATTGATCACGGCGATCACTGGCACTTATTTGATAAGGATGGAAATGAAACTGTAGTAAAAACTAATCCAAAAGACCATTATCCAAATGCTGAATACATTGATGAAAGCAAGCATAACTCACATATAGAGGTTGACGATAGTGAAATCTTTAGCTATGAAAGTGTTAGACCACAAATAATTGATGAGAAAATCAAGGCCTACATGGATGATAACTTGAAGAAGATGTCAGCCTATGGAGATGTTCCAGATGATGGTAAGGAAGTATATGGGTCTGATGGACTAAGAAAGAATGTATTTTATTGGCTTCATGGAGGTCATTACCATGCCATAAGTATCAAACAAATTATCCAAAGGCAAAAAGATAAGGAATTTGGACCTTACACAGCCAAGGACGTTGTAGCCCTAATGAAATACAAGATTGAAAATCCAAGCACAGATTTGGAATACAAGCCACAAGTAGAAGGCTCGGAAGTAGTTGAATACCTACAAGCCTATTACAAGATTAAGGATCCTTTTAGGATTCAACAAATAGTAAATGATATTTACATCTATTCAGGAGATGAATCTATAGCATTAAAGCTTAGTGATTTCGAAAAGCTTGATGGAAAAATCACATACAATAAAGTTCTTCCAAAAATTCTATCAGACAAAGAATTAGAAGAAAAGCAAGCTACAAAAGAAACTGAAGAAAATAAAGATGAAGTAGCAAAGGACGAGAAAAACCCAACAAGCCCTGCTAAAGAAGAAAAAAATAAGGATGAAACAAAAGTATCTGACCAAGAAAAAATAGACACTAAGCTAGACCCAGAAAAAACCAAAGATATGGATGCTAATAAAATAGATGAAGAAAATAATTCTTTAGATAATAAGGGTCTGTAGACAATTGACATATCAACCCACAAGCTAATAAAAGCTTAGGGTTGATATTTTTTTACTTATTATAACTAAAAATATAATTAAATATTTCTAAGAGGATATAAAGAACATTTCATAAAAAAATCGTGTTGGCGGAAGTTTTTTGCTTTAGCCAGCACGATTTATTATCTTATTTATTTAATTTTTCAAAGTAGTCTTTAGTTTGGAAACGAACTTCCTTAACTAGGAGGAGCAAGGCTAGCATGTTTGGGATAATTACAAGACCCATAGCTATATCTTGGATAGTCCACACAAGACTGATTTTACCTAGACATCCTATTATGCAAAGGAAAGGATAAATATATTTAATCTTATCAGTAAACTTTGCTCCATAAGCATAGGTAAAGGACTTAGCAGCGTTAAACCATTGACCCATGAGAGTTGTAAAACAGAATATCAACAAGGCAAAAATTGCGAGATAGGAGAGAGGTTGATAAACTGTCCCTATAGCTTGGATTGCCATGTTTGATGCTTTGATAGTTTCTCCATCCAAAGGTATTTGAGAAACACCAATTGTAATAGCTGTCATTGAGCAGATAAGGATTGTATCAATAAATACCTCTGTAACTCCAGTAATTCCTTCTTCTACTGGATGATTTACAATAGCTGTTCCGTGGGCGAATGGTGCAGTACCTTCACCAGCTTCGTTTGAATACATACCCCTTGCTATACCATATTGCATGGCTTTGGCTATAACAGTACCTGCCACACCACCAGCTGCTGCCTTAAAAGAAAAGGCTTGGGTAAATATTTCTCTAAAAACTAAAGGTACGTTTTTAATATTTACAATTATAACTAATAGGCATAAAACAACATAAAAAATTGACATTATTGGTACTAGATTAGTTGCAAGCTTTGCCAATCTCTTTAAACCACCGATTGCTATTATAAACAAAAGACCTGTAAGAATAAAGCCTGTAAGCAAATTATTGAAACTAAAATTGTCTTGCAAGATAGTAGCAATGGTATTTGATTGGACTAGATTTGCTCCCATCATCTTTATAGTCATGAGGATGGCTATAACTATACCCAACTTTGGTGATTTTAGACCATCTCTAATGTAATACATAGGACCTGATAGGATATTTCCATCTTGATCTTCGCCCCTATATAATTGGGAAAGGATGATTTCTCCATACTTTAGGGCCATGCCAAAAAATGCAGCAAGCCACATCCAAAAAACTGCCCCAAAACCACCAGAAACTATAGCTGTTGCAACACCAACGACATTTCCACCGCCGATATTACCTGCCAAGGTTACCATCATGGCTTGGAAGGTAGATAGAGAGCCCTTTCTCTTTTCTAGATTTCTCTCCTTAAAACTCTTAATCAAAGTTTCCTTCATTATGTAAGCAAAATGCCTAACTTGGACAAAGCCTGTCGCAAAGGTATATAAAATTCCAAGTCCTAATAAAACATAGACAAGCCAATTGCCCCAAAGCATTTTATTAATACTTTCTAGTATAAGTTCAAATTCTTTCATAAATTCTCCTTCTCTTATCTAAGCTCTTTAACAAATCTATCTGGATAATCTGATATTATAGCATCAAAACCAATATCATTTAGTTCTTTGAAATCATAAGGAATCTTATCACTAGTCCAAGCATTTACAGTGATTCCCTCTTCGTGGAACTTATCCAACAAGGCCTTATCGACAGTCTGAGCTATTGGATGGTAGATTTTAATGGAATTTTCTTTTAAGTATGAAATAGGGTCAGCTATAATAGACTCTTCTAGGAAGGCAAGCTTTAAACTATCATCTATATCCTTCATCCTAAGGATACTTTGGTGGTTGAAGGATGAGATAATTACCTTTTCTTCCATAGAGTATTCTTTAATAAGGTCATACAATTTCTTTTCTATACCCTCATAAAAGAAAAGTCCGTTTTTAATTTCGATATTAGTCACTATGTCAAGATCTTTGGCATAGGCAAAATATTCTCTAAGAGTTGGGATTTCTTCATGGTATTGTTCATAGCCATTAGCTGCATCATATTTTTTAAGCTCAGCTAGGCTTAAATCCTTAACCAAAAGATTAACTCCACAAGTCCTAATGAGATTTTCGTCATGGATAATAACCAATTCCCCATCCTTTGTTAGATGGACATCAAACTCCACTCCATCTGCACCGACTTCGATCGCCTTCCTGTAGGCTAGCATGGTATTTTCAGGATAGGATCCCTTAAATCCACGGTGTGCTAAATTTAACATAAGTCCTCCTTAATAAATAGTAATAATTTTAGAAAATAAAAAAGCATAGGCTTACCCTACTACTTATACATGTCTTATCTCTAAAATATTAAGTTTTCTTAATTATAATATATAGACAATAATTAGTCAAATATATTTTAAAACCTTTTCCTTATAGGGCGGAATTTTCTTGCTAGGAAAAATTTCTATTGACATCTTTGTGTTTTGTGATAAAATTATCATATTATTATATAAGAGCGAGCAGTGATTGATAGATTTATTTGTCACTGCCTTTTTGTTTTTAGGAGGGAATCATGAATTGGGATTTGAATTTTAACTTACTTTTGAGAATATTTTTATCTTGTTTGAGTGGTTATGCAATTGGGGCAGAAAGGGCCAGCAAAAACAAGTCAGCTGGATCTAGAACCCATACCATAGTTTGTTTGGGCTCTTGCCTAGCTATGATTATTTCAAAGTACGGATTTTACGATGTCAAAGACTACGATGCGGCAAGGGTTGCGGCTCAAATTGTATCTGGTATTGGTTTTCTTGGAGCTGGTATTATTTTTGTAAAAAATAACGATGTTACTGGCCTTACAACAGCAGCAGGGATCTGGACTACTTCTATTGTTGGCATGTCTTTTGGAGCAGGTATGTATTTTCTCGCGATTATAACTACATCCTTAATCATTATCTTGCAAAACTTTTTGCATGTTGCTGATATTTTTCAGAAGCATGACCAGTTTAATATTCTAATACAATCCTATGATTCTAATGTTGTAGGAGATATAGATGAATATATAGAAAAGAATAATATAGCCAAGAGGGCCTATAATTTGAAATATAAGGAACAAATCTATTATTTGAGTTTTAAGATTTATCCAAAAAATAACCAAGAAATGACAGATTTCTTAAATCACATAGAAGCTAACCCAAGTATAGAAGAGTTTAAGGTCTTTTAAATTTGTAGCTTTTGAATTTTAAATACATCTTTTAATAAAAATATAAATAGCTACTTAAAAAGCTCCTTTGTTTTCTAGTTTGTACTTGTTAAGCTAGAAATCAAGGGAGCTTATAGTTTTCTCACTCTTATAGGATTGTAGGATTAAAATATGCCTAGACGCTCTTTTGACTTTTCCAATGGCAGGTATTTTTTTCTATTAGTAAAACAAGCTTATAAAGAATCAGTCCTAACAGGGACATGACAATTATCCCACCATACATTTGTTCATATTCTCTTCTTCCCATTGTATCTAAGATAAAATATCCCAAACCATCAAAAGAAGCGAAAGTTTCTGAAAAAAACAAGACTGATATTGCAGTTCCAATACAAATTCTTAGGGCTGTCAAAATATCGGGTATGATATATGGCAAAATCAAATTTGTTAATATATCCTTGAAGGACTGACTAAGAGAATACATGGATATATATAGGTCCCTTGGAAGATTCCTAACAGAATCAATTATAACTAAGAGCAATTGAAAAAAAATAATCGAGCTTATCAAGACTATTTTCGACAAATTGCCAAGGCCAAAAAACAAAACCAAGACTGGCAAAAAAACCACCTTGGGTATGGGATACAAGCTCGATATTAGGGGGCAAAGTAGCTGATAAACTTCTTCTTTATAGCCAATTGGAATACCTATTGCTAGGGCAAAAAGCAAGGAAATTAATAAACTAAGGACTATCCTCATCAAACTTATGAGGGCATGTTTTAATATAAGTCCCTTTTCTATTGCTGTGATTAGCCCATCAAGAGTCGCTAAGGGACTTGGTAGAAATGCCTTGTCGACTAGGATGCTTAAAATTTGCCAAAAGATGAAGAATATCAAAAAAACAAATATTTTACTTTTAACTTTCATTTATTTCCTCTTTCAATTTATCCCTCAATATTTGATAGATTTCTTTTCTGTTATACTTATCAATATCAAAAAATTCATAGTGCTTATTTTTAGATAAGAAGAGGAGTTTATCAGAAAGTTCAAGGGCCTCATCTATCTGATGGCTTACCAAAATTGATGTGATAAAATGTTTCTTTTGTAAGTTTATATAGTAATCTTTTAATCTTTCTCTGGTTATTTCATCCAAGGCGGAGAAGGGCTCATCTAAGAGTAAGACAATCGGTTTTGTTATCATGGCCCTAACTAGGGCTACTCTTTGTTTCTGTCCACCAGAAAGCTCGTAAGTATATTTATCAGAAAGCTCTCCTAGATTAAAATATTCTAATATAGCATCTACTTCTTCTTCTCTTATAAGCATCTTATTTTTCAAGAATTTTCTAGGTAAGTCTATGTTTTGGCGGACAGTTTTCCAATCAAACAAGCCATAATTTTGTAAGATAATTTTGATATCCATTTGAGGTTTCTTTAAGGGCTTATCTTTAAAGGAAATCTGCCCCTCATATGAACTGTCGATTCCTGATAAAAGTTTCAAGAGAGTGGTTTTGCCACAGCCTGATTGCCCAATTACTGCCCATCTTTCATTTCTATGTATTTTCCAATTTAGATTTTCTATAACATACTTGTTATCATTTTTGTATTTGAAGGATAAATTTCTTATATCGTATAATAAATCACTCATTTTTTAATAAATTCTGTACTTACCAAGTCTTCGTAAGAATAAGGCTTATCTATAAGTTTTTTCTCTAACAACCAGTCGCTAACTCTTTTTACATCTTCCTTGCTTGGAAGCGTGTATGGGCTAAAGCTTGGTGTTTTGTAGCTATCTTTTATATCATCAGAAACTCTGGCATTTTTTATGGCAAGCTCCTTATATTTGTCGGGGTTTTTGTTGATTTCATCCATGCTATTGAAATACACCTTCATAAAGCTTTTAAGCTCATCCTTATTACTATCAATAAATTCATCTCTAGCTAGGATAACTGATTGAGAAAAATTCTCGCTTAGGAGGGTATCATCAATTACAGGCTTACATCCCTTTTTTATGGCAAAGCTTGCTAGGGGATCGGGAAGGATGGCACAATCAATATCCTTGCCTTGAAGAACAAGTTCCATCCTTAGCAAAAGATCTGGGACGTTGACCTTTTCAATCTTTGAAGAGTCCAAATGTAAATTTTTTTCGTATTGGCACATTAGGTAGTCCATCATAGTATTGTCAGATATGGCGACTTTCTTTCCATATAAGTCTTCTGGCTTTTCTATATTACTAGATGGAAATGAAACCACAACAAATCTTCCTTCTTTGACATTAGCTCCAAAAGCATAAGAGATTACCTTAGTATCAAGGCCGGCTTTTTTTAATAAGGCTTGGACTATCATATCATTCATCACTATGTCAAGTTGGCCTGCTTCCATTGCCTTTGATTGGTCAAGGCTTGATTTGAATGGGAAAAGCTCGACATCAAGGCCAGCTTTGGAGAAAGCATCCTCTTTATTTGCAACAACTAGGGGCAAGACATCATCAATAGAAAGGATACCTACTCTAATTTTCCCCTTGCCTTTTTCACCTTCACTATTAGCTTCCTTATTCGTTTTAGGATTAGAGTTAGATTTTGACATTTTATCTCCCTTAGTCGAGCAAGCTGTCAAAATTATTAGGAAGAGTAAGAGCATCATTGACAAAACATTTTTTTTAACTTCTTTCATAGTTCACCTCATATAAAATATAGTTGTTAATATTATAACATAAACAAGATAAAATTAGTCTTTAATCTTTAAGGGCTAGCTTATTTATTTTCTTAGAAAGAGCTAATTCTTGATATATTAAGTTTTAATAATAAAATAAAGTAGAACACTAATAAGAATAGCTAAAAAAGGATAGATTATGGATGAATTTATAATATTAATTCCTGCCCTAAATCCTCCCAAAGACCTACTAAGTTCTTACATTGATGAACTAAAAGAGAAAGGCTTTAGGAGAATTCTTCTGGTAAATGACGGATCTAGAGCGGAATATGATGAATACTTTAAAAAATTTAAAAAAGATGGGGTTGATGTCTTTAGCCACTACAAGAACTTTGGTAAGGGAAGGGCCTTAAAGAACGCCTTTAATTATATCTTAAATACTTATGACGATTTTTCCTATGTGATTACAGCGGACTCAGATGGCCAACATAGGGCGGAAGATGTCTTTAAAATTGCAAAAATCGCCCAAGAAAAAGAAGTCGCCATGTATTTAGGATCAAGGGACTTTAATAAGGATAATGTTCCTTTTAAATCTTCTTTTGGTAATAAAACCACAAGTTTGGTCTACAAATTAATGTTTTATGATAAGATAAATGATACTCAGACAGGCCTTAGGGCTATACCTAAAGCTTATCTAGCAGATTTTCTTGACCTTCCTGGAGAAAGATTTGAATATGAGATTAATATGCTCATAAATTCTTCTCAGACAAAGAAGAAAATGATTGAAATTCCAATAGAAACAGTTTATTTTGATAATAATAGCGAAACTCACTTCCATCCAATTAGGGATTCTTTTAAGATCTACAGGGTAATGCTAGGCACATTTTTTAAGTTTATTCTAGCTTCCTTATCTTCTTTTGTAGTAGATATTGGAGCCTTTACTATTTTAACAAGAGTCTTGGCAGGAGTTTTGCTAAATTCAAGCAAAATTATTTGGGCATCAACTGGGCTTGCTAGGATAATTTCTGGTATATTTAATTATAATATCAACAAAAATCTCGTCTTTTCTGATGATAAGAAAGAAAAGAGTAAGTTTATTAAGTATGCGACTTTGTGGCTATGCCAACTAGTTCTTTCCGCTTTTTTTGTGGATATGATTTTTGAAAGAGTAAATATGAATGCAAGTCTGATTAAGCTTATAGTCGATACCATTATTTTCTTGCTTTCTTTTACGATACAGAATAAGTTTATTTTTAAGGTAAGTGAAAAATGATATATCTTTTGTTAATAATCTTAGGGTTTTGCGGTTTTTCTGTACTGATAAGGGATAAATTTGCCTTGGAGATATACTTTATCCCCTTCGTGTACTTTTCCTTTCTTAGTAGTTTAGTTTATATTTTTGCCCTAGTTGGCTTTATGAAGGAATCAAGCTATATCTTCCATGGGGTCTTTGGAGGGCTTTGTCTATATTATCTATTTAGAAAGAGAGAGGTCTTTAGAGACTTTATTGACTATTGGATTTTTGGCATAATTGGGATTTTTATTATCCTTTACCTAAAAAATGCCCAATTCCTCCACTATGATGATTTTAGTCATTGGGGCTTGATTAGTAGATTTTTGTTAAGTCATGATAGGCTAAATCTTGGATCTGATAAGCTTATAAGCTTCACTTCATATCCCCAAGCTAGTGCTTATTTTATTTATGGGCTAAGTAGACCCCTAGGATTCTCAGAGCCTATTTGTTTTATGGCTAATGCTCTTGCAGTTTTGGCTGGATATTTTCCTATCTTTAAGAAGAGCAGGGATAATAAATATTTGACACCAATACTTATCGTTTTTGCCATTTATATATTAATGGATAATGTTCAGATAAATAGCCTTTTAGTAGATAGCTTACTGGCAACAAGCTCCTTTGCTCTTCTTGCCTTTGTTAGTCAATATGATTTTGCGGAGAATAAAAATCTACTAATTATTTTGTTGCCGATGATTATATCAGTAAGCCTAATAAAAAATTCTGCTTTATTTTTTGTCCTAGTCGCATCTTTGTACATGCTCAAAAAATATTGGAAGAACGATAAATTGGTAGGTGCTTTCCCTCTTGTAATAATGTTTTTGACCAACAAGTCTTGGTCAATCCATGTTAAGAGAAACTTTACCGACCTCGGCAAGCATAGCATGAGCTTTGCTTCCTACAAAAAAGGTCTTTCGACAAAGAACTTTTCAACAATCATGCAAATAAGTAAGAATTTTTTGAAGGCTCTATTTGAAGAGAGAATAATTCTTATTTTACTTATTATCCTAATTGTTGCATATTTTATAGCAAATAAGGATAAGATTTACAGAAATTTGCTCATATTTGTTGGAGTCGTGTATTTATCCTATCAATTAGGTAATTACTTAATGTATATCTTTTCAATGCCTAGCGGAGAGGCCATCAAACTTGCCGGTTACGGTAGATATGTAAAGACTATAAGAGCATATCTTTTACTCATAAGTTTCTATTGGATGCCCTTTGATAAGAAGAAAATCATAGTTATTATGATGGCTGTCTTTATGGTATTTTTATCCTATACTCCTATTAAAAAACTAACTTACAAGGATAAAAATAGAGAAGTTTATGCTAGTAACAAGGAAAAATTATCAGAAGCAAAAATTACAGGCGAAAATAAAAAAATTCTAGTGAAAATGAAGGAAGAGGATAAATCATCTTATTATTATTTCATGGCGAAATACCTATATAATAGTCCTAATCTGGTAATCACTTATCCACAAGACAATAAGACTTACCAAGCTAGTGATTTTGATTATCTTGTAGACCTTAGCAATAAGTAATATTAGGGAGCTTTATGCTCTCTTTTTTTGCGAATTTTATATTTTGCGTGTAAGTCGAGTATGATATACTATATACAAAGGAGATATGATGAAGAAAACACTTATGTTAATTGACGGGTCTAGTTTGATCTTTAGGGCTTTTTTTGCCCTTCCTAAGCTAACAAACAACGACGGAGTCATGACTAATGGCGTTTATGGTTTTCTTACCATGTACAAAAACGCTTTTGATAGATATAAACCTGATTATATTCTAGTTGCCTTTGATAGGGCGTCAAAGACTTTTAGACATAAAGAATTTAAGGACTATAAGGCAACTCGTAACAAGATGCCTAGCGAGCTTTCTTATCAATTTGGAATCCTAAAGGATATCTTGGATTCTTTAAATGTTAAATACACAGACCTTGATGGCTTTGAGGCTGATGATATTGTAGGAACTTATGCAAAAATGGCCCAAGAAGCTGGCTATGATTCAGTCCTAATTACTGGAGATAGGGATTACTTACAGTTAGTTGATGAGAAAATTGTAGTAAATCTTACCAAAAAGGGCGTATCTGAAACTAAGGAATATACAATAGAAGCTATTAAAGAGGAGTTCGGCCTTACTCCTAAACAACTTATAGATGTTAAGGGTCTTGAGGGAGATAAGTCTGATAATATTCCAGGAGTTGAGGGGATTGGCCCAAAGAAGGCTATAGAATTTATTCAAAAATATGGATCAATAGAAGGTCTTTATGAGCATATAGATGAGATTTCAGGCAAGAAAACCAAGGAAAGGCTCATTGATAGCGAGCCTATTGCCTATATGAGTAAAAAAATCGGGACCATTGTTACTTCCGCTCCAGTAGAATATGAGCTTGAAGAATTAAAGGTGGCTGAGCCTGACCTTCCTAGCCTTAGGGAGAAATATTCTAAGTATAATTTCAATAAGTTCATCGAGGACATGGACGGGGAAAAAAGTGAGATTGTAAAAAAGGATTTTACTTACGAGAAGCTAGATGATTACGAAAAATTTGCAGATGAAATAAAGGCAAAAGGAGAATTCACTTTCAAATGCCTCTATGAGGGAGAAAGCTATATTCACAGCAAGGTTTATAAGATTGCTATAAAGACAAAGGATTCTCCGGCCTATATTCTAGACCCTGACCAAGCTTTTATTGATAGCTTTAAGGATGTTTTTGAAGATGAAAAGATTTTAAAGAATTCTTTTGATATTAAGGAAGATATAGTTTTACTAAACAAGCTGGGCATTGACCTAAATCTTCCCTTTGATGATCTAATGCTTATGCATTATCTAATTGATCCATCTAGGTCATCTTATGATTTAAAGACTCTAAGCCAAGCCTATCTCGACTACGAAGTAATATCTGAAGTTGACCTTCTAGGAAAGGGGAAGAAGTCCCTAAGCTATGGTGAGCTTGACTATGATAAGCTTTCAAATTACTTGGCGAGTGAGCTTAATGCCATAGAAGATGCTAAGGCTAAGTTAGTAGATATGCTTAATGAATACAAGATGTATGATCTCTATGAAGATATAGAAATTAAGCTTTCCAAAGTCTTGGCTAATATGGAAATCGTAGGCTTTGTTACTGACAGAAAGGTTCTCGAGGATTTAAAAGAAGATATAAATAAGGATCTAGAAAAATTAACTAGTGAAATTTACGAGCTAGCTGGAAGCGAATTTAATATAAATTCTACCAAACAATTGGGAGAAGTCTTGTTTAAGGACTTAGACCTTCCAGTCATAAAAAAGACCAAGACAGGATTTTCTACTGATGCGTCAGTCCTTGAAAAACTAAGGGATAAGCATCAAATTATTCCTAAAATCGAAAAATATAGGGAGCTTTTTAAATTGCAATCAACCTACATTGAGGGCTTGGAGAAGGCTATAGATGATGATGGAAGAATAAGATCGACTTTTAGGCAAAATATAGCCGCCACAGGTAGGCTTTCTTCCCAAGATCCTAACCTTCAAAATCTTCCAATAAAAACTGACGAGGGAAGGCTAATTAGAAAGGCCTTTAAGGCGGGCCAAGGGAAAATCCTAATAGATGCCGATTATTCACAAATTGAACTAAGAATCCTAGCTTCTCTTTCAGGGGATGAGCATATGATAGAAGCTTTTAGGAATGGAGAAGATATCCATGCAAAGACTGCATCAAAGGTCTTCCACACTCCCCTTGATGAGGTTACGAAAAGACAAAGATCCGATGCTAAGGCGGTAAACTTCGGCATAATCTATGGGATAAGTGATTACGGACTTTCTCAGAACCTAAATATTCCTAGGAAAGAAGCCAAAGCCTATATAGACAACTACATGGCTAGTTACCAATCAATAAAAGCATACATGGATTCTATAGTAGAAAAAGCTAAGGAAGATGGTTTTGTAGAAACTCTCTTTAATAGAAGAAGATATGTGCCAGAAATAAATTCTAAAAACTTTAATGTAAGAAGCTTCGGTCAAAGGGTAGCCCTAAATACACCTATCCAAGGAACAGCGGCAGATATAATAAAAATTGCCATGATAGAAACCGACAAGAATCTCAAAAAAGCAGGTCTTGATGCAAAAATTGTCCTCCAAATCCACGATGAAATAATCCTTGAAGCAAGCCTTGAAGATAAGGATTCTGCCATGGAGATACTTAGAAATTCTATGCAAGAAGCTGCAAATCTCAAAGTCCCTTTGATAGTTGATATAGATACTGGAGAAAGCATGTATGAATCCAAGTAGGATTGTAATTACAGGAATAATAGCATCGGGTAAGTCCACCCTTTGCGATATCCTAAGGCAAAAGGGCTTTCTGGTAATAGATGCCGATCAGGTAAATAAGAAACTAATCAAAGAAGGCGGCAAAAACTATCTAGCCATAAAAAGCGATGAAGTCTTTGCTCCTGCTTTTGATGGAGAAAAACTCGATAAGAAAAAACTGGCACAACTAATTTTTGCTGACAAGGAGAAGATGGACAGGCTAAATGAATTAAGCCACAAAAATATAATTGAAGAAATAGATTCTATCATAGATAAATCTAGTAGGGATAAGGTCTTTATAGAAATCCCCTTATTCTTTCAAATGAAAGAAACTTTTCCATGTGATAAAATTATCCTTGTAACAGCAAAGAGGGATGTCCAAATCCAAAGACTCATCAAAAGAGATGGTATTAGCCTTACTTACGCCAAGAAAAAAATAGAAAGCCAAGATGAGCTTGAAAGAATGAAGGAAAATAGCGATATCATTATTGATAATAGTGATGGAGTTGACAAACTAAAAGAAGAAATAGAAAAAATCTTAGACAGAGGTGACTTTTAATGAAAGTTGTAAAATTTATAGGAAAATCTTTGGCATTTTTGCTCCTTGCCATAGGGATATTTTTTGCAATAGTATATGGCCTTATAGCCTATCAAACATCAAGGACTCAGATTTCCTACCAAGAACAAATCTACGAACATTCAGAAAAATACAATATTGATCCCTTGCTTACTGCATCAATAATTAAAGTTGAATCAGATTTTGACAATAATGCCCAAAGTCATCAAGGGGCCCATGGCCTTATGCAATTGTTGGATGATACAGCCAAACATTCAGCTGAAGTAGTAGGAATAGATTATTATCCAGAAAAACTCAATGATGTTGATTACAATTTGGACTTAGGAATCGGCTATTTCGATTATCTTTATAGGTATTACAATAATAAGGACCTAGCTCTAGCTGCTTATAATGGTGGAGTTGGAAACGTTGACAGCTGGATAAAGGACGGGACAATTGATAAGGACAATCCTAATCCGCTTGATATTCCTTTCGAAGAGACTAGACAATATGTAAATAAGGTTAATGCCAATTATGCTGTCATGAAAAAGTTTTACAAGGATGGACTACCTAGCCAAGAAGAACTTCACAATCTAAGAAGACTTAGCCTTAAAAATTTCAAAATTTTTATTAAAGATTTTGTCAATAATGTAAGATAATCATTGAATGTAAAGCGATTTTAAATTATAATAGTAGAAGAGCAAATATAATATAGAAGGAGAAATTTATGGCACTTAATACCATTACATTCAAAAATGGTGTGCACATGGAAGAGTACAAAGAGCTTACTGAAAATAGTGAGCTTAAATTTGCGAGTATTCCTAAACTTGTAACAATTCCTCTAATCCAACATATAGGTGCACCTAGTAAATGTCTTGTTGCAAAAAAAGACGAAGTTAGTGTAGGTCAGCTTATAGGAGAAGCTGTCGGAAATTTCTCTGCAAATATCCACTCCTCAGTAGCAGGAGTGGTAAAGGACATTATCGATATACAATCCGCCTCAGGCAAGCCATGTAAGGCAGTAGTAATTGATACCGAAGGTTTCGACCAAGATAAAGAATACATAGAAAAAGATAATGTAGACCTTAGTGCAGAAGAAATAGTAGCAAAGATTAAGGAAGCTGGAATAGTAGGTATGGGTGGTGCAGCCTTTCCTGCTCACATCAAATACATGCCAGCCAAAAAAGTCGACACAGTAATAGTAAATGGGGCAGAATGTGAGCCATACATTACTTGCGATGACTATCTAATGAAAAATAGACCTCAAAGGATTCTCAAAGGTCTAACTCAAGCAATTAAAGCTGTAAATGCCGATAGAGGAATCGTTGCTATAGAAGATAATAAGCCAAAAGCATACGAATCTATGACCAAGGCTCTAGCTGAGTTTGCTAAAGAAAACTCAAATTTCAATATCGAAATCAAACAATTAGAGACAAAGTATCCTCAAGGTGATGAGAAGAGAATGATTGACGTAACCTTAAATCGTCAAGTTCCTAGTGGTGGACTTCCTATGGATGTTGGAGCTATAGTATCAAACGTTTCAACTATGCATGCAATTTATGAAGCAATCTATATGGATAAACCCCTCTACGAAAGAATAGTAACAGTAACTGGAAAATCTGTTAAAAACCCAACCAATATGCTCGTTAGGTGTGGTACAGAATTTGGTCACTGCATAGAAGAAGCAGGTGGAGCAGATGATATTGCTAAACTTGTAAATGGTGGACCAATGTGTGGTATTGCTCAACCAGACCTCAACAGACCAGTAGAAAAAGCAAGTAACTGTATTTTAGTTTTAGCATCTGATCAGGCTCAACCATTAGAAGTTAGCCCATGTATTAGATGTGCTAGATGCGTTGATGCTTGTCCAGTATATTTACTTCCACTATATATCCACAAGTTCTCCCTAGAAGAGAGATTTGAGAAGGCCCAAGAGCTTAATATCATGGATTGTATAGAATGTGGATCTTGCTCATTCGTTTGTCCATCAAACAGACCTCTTGTAGAAGCTATTAAGTTTGGTAAGAGACAAATTAGGCAAGCAGGTAAATAGGAGGAGTATATGGAAAATACAAAACAACTATTGGTAACAGCTTCTCCTCATGTAAGGAGTGATCGTACAGTTACAAAGGATATGCTAGATGTAATCATAGCCCTTATACCAGCAGGTCTTGCTTCAGTATATTACTTTGGTTACAGAGCCTTGGTACTTATCCTAGCAGCTGTAATAACTTGCGTGTTATCAGAATATATATTTAATAAAGCAATAAAAAGAAATCAATCAATCAAAGACCTTTCTGCTGTAGTAACAGGAATACTACTAGCCTTCAACGTTCCTTGCACCTTACCAGTATGGCAAATAATCATAGGATCAATGTTTGCGATAGTAGTAGCTAAGATGTTTTTTGGTGGAATCGGACAAAACATTGTAAACCCAGCCCTTGCAGCAAGAGCCTTCTTAATGGCTTCTTGGTCACAAAATATGACAACTTTTGTTTCACCACAAAAAGTTAATTTGATTAGCACAGCTAAGGACATTTCAACAGTAACATCAGCAACACCTCTATCAGATCCGGCAAGTTACAGCACAATGGACTTATTCCTAGGTAATATTCCTGGATGTTTGGGTGAAGTATCTGCTATAGCACTTCTAATCGGTGCAGCTTATCTAATAGTAAGAAAAGTAATTCACTTGAGAATTCCACTTACATATATTTTGACATCAACAGTTTTGTTGGGTATTTTTGGAACAGGATTTGCTGATTCTCTAAGAAATATTCTTTCAGGTGGTATGATTCTAGGTGCCTTCTTCATGGCAACTGACTATACAACAACACCTATTACAAAAACTGGCCAATATGTTTTCGCTTTAGGTTGTGGTATCCTAACAGCAGTTATTAGAACTTGGGGTGGATATCCAGAAGGTGTTTCATATTCAATATTATTAATGAACCTAATTGTTCCTATAATAGAAGCTTACACTAGACCAAAGACATTTGGTAAAGCAGAGGTAAAGAAAGGAAAAGACAATGAATAATAGTTTAAAATTAGGCTTGAAATTGTTCTTAATTACTTCAATTACAGCCTTTGCCCTAGCCTTGACAAACAATGCAACTATGCCATTAATCGAAGCCAAGGCCCAAGAAAAACTTCAAAAATCATTGGCGACAGTTCTTCCTGCAGATTCTTATGATGAAGTAGATGTAGCTGATAAGCCTCAAAGTATAGAAAAAGTATATAAAGCAAATGGTTGCAAGGGAGAAGGATATGTATTTCAAATCAGTTCTCCAGGAGGATACGGCGGACCTATAGAATTTCTTATAGGTGTTGGTTCTGATCACAAGATAACAGGATTTGCTCCACTAAATCACTCCGAATCAGCAGGCTTTGGTAAAAGAATGGAAGATGACTTCTTTAAAGAAGGCATGGTTGGAGTAAGTATGGATGGAGAAGTTAAGGCATCAAAAACCGGTGGAGAAAATGAAATCGTAGGAATCACAGGCGCAACCATATCTACAGGTACAATACTTAGGGGTATAAATGACGCTGTCAAAGTCCTCGGTGAACTTAAATAGGAGATATTATGGAACAACAATTAGATAGACCTATTGAAAATAAAAAAGAAAAAAAGGCTCCTAAAGAAAACTTAGGCAAAGTATTTTTGGAAGGTATTTTTGCTAATAACCCAATCTTTGTTCAAACTGTAGGTATGTGTTCAGTATTGGCTATATCTTCATCCTTGACCAATGCTTTAGGTATGGGAGTATCTGTAACCTTCGTAGTAGTAATGAGTAACTTGGTAATTTCTTTACTAAGGAATTTTATCTCTGATGAAATAAGAATACCTGCTTTCATAGTAATTATTGCAGGTTTCGTAACCATTGTACAAATGTCAATAAAGGCTTATATGCCAGCTCTTGATGAATCCTTGGGTATATTTATCCCACTTATAGTAGTAAACTGTTTGATTCTTGCTCGTGCAGAAGGATTTGCTTCAAGCCATGGACCATTTTCTTCAATTATTGATGGTATAGGTCAAGGACTTGGCTATACACTTGCTA
Source organism: Anaerococcus tetradius (assembly GCF_947087635.1). Lineage (NCBI taxonomy): Bacteria > Bacillati > Bacillota > Tissierellia > Tissierellales > Peptoniphilaceae > Anaerococcus > Anaerococcus tetradius. The sequence continues at coordinate 66,001 of NZ_CAMUDP010000007.1, read as the reverse complement.
TATCAACCCTAGCTTTCTTTAGAGAGCTACTTGGAGCAGGAACACTTTTTGGAAAAACTATAATTCCACAAGCTTATACAATTGGATTTTTACAACAACCAGCATCATCATTTATAGTTCTTGGTATGTTAGTTGCAGCATTTAATGCAATTTCAAAGAAGAGAAAATAAGAGGAGATATTATGGGAAATCTATTTTCAATAATCATTGCAACTATTTTCGTAAGTAACTATGTACTCGGTCAATTCTTAGGTATCTGCCCTTCACTTGGTGTAACAAGCAAGGTAGAAACCGCCAGAGGAATGGGTTTGGCAGTAATATTCGTTATAACCCTAGCATCTATTATCACTTGGATAATTCAATACTACATACTTAATCCGTTAAATATTGGATTCTTACAAACAGTTGTATTTATATTAGTAATCGCAGCCTTAGTACAATCAGTAGAAACTGTAATGAAAAAATCAATGCCAGCTCTTTATGGAGCCTTGGGAGTATTTCTTCCACTTATTACTACAAACTGTGTAGTTTTAGGTGTTGCTATTAAGGCAATTGAATCATCATACACTCTAATAGAAACAATAGTTTATGCACTTTCTGCATCAGTTGGTTTCATGCTAGCAATCATGATTCTTGCCTACATTAGAGAAAGAATAGAATATAATTCATTACCAGAAACCTTTAAGGGAGTACCTATAACCTTAGTTACTCTTGGACTTATGGCAATATCCTTTATGGGTTTTGCAGGACTTTGATAGGAGGAAGTTATGATAGAAACTGTTATAATACCAATAGCCGTCTTGGCTATCCTAGGCTTTGTCTTTGCAGTAGCCTTGGGATTTGTCAGTGAGAAATTCCATGTAGAAAAATCAGTAAAAGAGCAACAAGTTAGAAACTGCTTGCCAGGTGCTAACTGTGGTGCTTGTGGATTCCCTGGCTGTGATGGACTTGCAGCAGCTATAGCAAAGGGAGAAGCACCAGTTAATGCTTGTGCTATTGGTGGTAAATCAACAACCGATGCGATAGCTGCGGTTATGGGAGTTGAATCTGCTGGTGGAAGCGATAGAAAAGTCGCTATAGTCAAATGTGACGGAACATGTGATGCCGCAAAAGACCTTTATGCTTATTCAGGTCTTGAAGATTGTAGAGCTCAAATTGCCCTCTTTGGTGGTAAAAAAGCTTGCAACTATGGTTGTCTTGGTTGTGGATCTTGTGAGAAAGCTTGTCCATTTGATGCAATCCATGTTAAAGATGGAGTAGCCCTAGTAGATAGAGAAAAATGTGTTGCTTGTGGTAAGTGTGTTACAACTTGCCCAAAGAATATAATAACCCTTGTACCATTTAGTCAAAAACAAGTTGTTATTTGTTCAAGCCATGACAAGGGCAAGGACGCAAGGACAAATTGTGGTAATTCATGTATAGGTTGTTCAATTTGTGCAAAGACTTATCCAGAAGCCTTCGCTATGGATAACTTCTTATCAGTTGAGCAAATAGGCAATGAATTTGATCATGACTTGCTAAAACAAGCAGCAGAAAAATGCCCAAACAAATGTATAGAAGTATTTGAATAAGATAAAAACAGTGCGGAATTTCTGCACTGTTTTCTTGTGCCTAAAATTGACAATATCAAGATAAAAATGATAAACTTAAAGTCGAGGTATAAGATGAAAATTAAGAAAGCTGATATATTTGTTATAATATTTCTACTGGTATTTTCCCTAGCTTCTTCTTTGATTATTTCAAGGATTACATCTAAAGATAGGGGAAATATTTTAGTTATTAAGCAAGATTCTAAGGTAATTAAGAAAGTGCCACTGACTAAGGATCAAAAGTTTAAGATTGAATATAAGGGTCATTATAATATAGTTAAAATAAAAGATGGCAAGGCTTTTGTTTCAGATGCGGATTGCTCTGATAAAATATGCACACATATGTCTCCGATTTCTGATGTAGGAGAGACTATTATTTGCCTGCCACATAGGTTGTATTTAGAAGTCTATTCCGAAAATCCTAAGGATAGTAGGAAAGATAAGATAGATAAGGTGATTAGATGAAAATGGATGTAAGAAAAGTTACAACTTTAGCCCTACTTACGGCGATGGCTCTTGCTATCTCCTTGTTGGAGCATTTTATTCCCATGCCTGTTCCAATTCCGGGTGCAAAACTTGGACTTTCAAATATAATATTATTAGTAAGCTTGTATTTTTTCGGACTTAGGGCAGCTCTTTTGATAGGAGTTCTTAAATCATTCCTCTTGGTTTTGGCAACAGGTATGGTTAGCTCCTTCTTTTTTTCAGTAGCTGGAGCAATTCTTGCAAGCCTTGCTATGAGTCTTTCTTTAAGGCTGTTAGAAGATAAGCTTAGTTTTATAGGCATAAGCGAGATTGGAGCTTTTTTCCATAATTTTGGTCAAGTTCTTGTCGCTTCAATAGTTATGGGCAATATTAAGATGTATTATTACTTTCCCTTGCTAGTATTTATAGGAACTTTTAGTGGATTTTTTGTCGGCCTAAGTTCTAATTATATTATTAAGCACATGGAAAAGATTGGGATAATAAAAGATGAACAATTCAAAAAGAATTAAGGATTTAGATCAATTCGACAGACCTAGGGAGAAGATGATAAGAGAAGGCTTCGATAGTCTAAGCGATGAGGAGCTTTTGGCTATTATCCTTTCAACAGGCAACAAAGAAAAAAACGTCATAGACCTATCCAAAGAAATTCTAGATACCTTTAGCTATGAAGAACTTTTGGAGATAGAAGTTGTAGAGCTTCGCCAAATTAAGGGAATCAAAGAAGCTAAGGCTAGTAAAATCGTAGCCGCCCTCCAACTGGGTCGTAGGATAAATGAGAGAGTCCTAGATAGGAAGATTGAAAAAATAACATCTAGTAATGACGTCTATGAAATAATGAAAACAAAGCTAGAAAATGCTAAGAAAGAATATTTTTATGCAATCTTACTGGATACTAAAAATGTGATTATTGCTAAGGATTTTGTATCTATGGGAGATTTAAACTCTACTATAGTTAATCCTAGGGAAGTCTTTAAGAAAGCTATAAAGAAAAGTGCAAAGTCAATAATCATTGTTCACAACCATCCATCTGGAAATCCAAATCCATCAAGGGAAGATTTTGCAATAACTAAAAGACTAGCCGATTCGGGCGAGCTTTTGGATATTGAAGTATTAGATCATATTATTATTGGGAAAGATTGCTTTTATAGTTTTAAAAAAGAAGGGAATTTGTAAGGGGTGTAGATGATGAGATTTAGAATGATTGCTTCAGATTTTGCCATAGATCTTGGCACAAGCAATATCTTAGTATATAAAAAGGGTGAGGGTCTGATAGCGGAAGAACCAAGCTATTTACTCTTGGATGATAATAATAGCAAGGTTTTGGCTATAGGTAATGAGGCTAAGGCCATGCTTGGCAAGACCCACGATAATATCCATATAGTAAGGCCAATAGTCAATGGCAATATAACTGATATAAACCTTACAGAAGCCCTACTTAATTATTTTTTTAAGAAGGTTAATAGTGGATTTTCAATTCTTCAACCAAGGGTTGTAATTTGTGTTCCATCTGGCATTACCGATATTCAAAAAAGAGCAGTGGAAGATGCAGCCCTTCATGCAGGAAGTAGGGATGTAATCCTTGTAGATGAGTCTTTGGCGGCAGCTTACGGGATGGATCTTAATCCTGACCAGCCTAGGGGAGTCTTTATGCTAAATCTTGGAGCTGGGGTAGTTGAAGCTACTGTCCTTTCCTTAAATGGGGTAATCATAAACAAGAGCCTTAATAAGGGTGGCGATTATATAGATGAAGAAATTATTGAATATTTTAGAAAGAATCTGGGCTTAGAAATAGGCAAGAATACTGCTGAAGAAGTAAAAAATAAGCTAGTAAGTCTGAGATTAAAGGATAAGAACCTAGCAATGAAGGTTGATGGCAGAGACCTTGCTAGTGCAATGCCAAAAACGGTAGAAGTTACTAGTAAAAGTTTAATTGAGTGTATAATGCCATTTGCAAATGAACTTTGTGAGATGATTTATGAAGTTTTGGAAAAGACTCCTCCAGAAATTAGCTCTGATATAAGAAAAAATGGAATTTTCCTTACTGGTGGGCTAAGTTTACTAAAGGGTATGAGCGAATATATAACAGAAACGATAGGCCTTCCAGTTTCTATTTCCGAGGATCCTCTAAGGGATGCCATCAAAGGAGCAGGCCTTATTTTGGATGATCCTGATAGATTTGTGAAGTATCGTAAGTAGGTAATTATGGCTTATAGAAGAAAGAAAAAAGATAGGAAGGGATTTGTAGCAACTGTAGTAATCTTACTTATTATAATAGCTATCTCTTCTCAAACTAAAAATATTAATCAAACAGGATCAAACATAGCCAACAGCATATTTTCACCAATAGAAAAGCTAAGCTATTCTATCTCATCCATTATTAAGGAGCAAGTCGAAAGGTCTCTCGGTTCCAAGGATACTAGGGCTGCTGTCGAAAAGCTAGAAGAAGAAAACAAGGCCTTGGAGATAGAAAATGCTAAGCTAAGTACAATAGTTAGCAAGAAAGATTTCTTGGAAGCTGAGAAAAAAGCCATGGAAGTTAGCGAAAATTCATATATGAAGGCTAAGGTTGTTAACACCGATTCCAATTCCATGAGCAAGAATTTTACCATAGATAAGGGAAAAAAGGACGGAATCGAAGTAAACGACATAATCTTGCAAGCCATAGGAGATAGCAAATACTATACAGGTCTTGTAGGCAAAGTGGTTGAAGTCTACCAGACGACAGCAAGAGTTGAAACAATTAACTCTGTATCTAATAACGTCTCCTTCATTGACTCCAAAAGTGGAGATTATGGGGTAATTGACAACTTTACCCAAAAGACTATCCAAGGCTATATGCTAGATGTTGATAGCGAAGTTAATGTAAAAGATGTTTTACTAACAAGTGGACTTGGAGGCGTATATCCTGCAGGAATCTATATAGGAACTGTATCTAATGTTACCATGAGTGAGGATGCTTTAAGGAAAAACATCACCCTCAACTCACCAGTAGATTTTTCTCACCTTTATAGGGTTTTGGTCTTAAAGCAAACTGACCAATATAATGTAGATGAAGTAATAGAAAACGAAGACTACCAAGGAGATAAGGATGAATAAATTTAAAAGCTTTATATTATTATTAGTATCATTTATCCTACAGACTTCTGTATTTTCTAAAATAGATATATTTGGAGCAAATATCAATATCCTAATACCTGCTCTTGTAGCACTAGCTCAATGTCTACCTAGCAAAACATCTTCCAGATGTGGACTGATTTTGGGACTTGTCGAAGATTTTCTCCTAACACCCTTTATAGGGGTAAGGGCCCTTTCATATTTTGTAATAGCCTATCTTGTTGGAGAAAGCAAATTACAAAAAGATAGGTCGACAGGAATATGGCTTACAGGGCTATTTACTATATTCAATTTCTCCCTAGTATCTATAATTTATTTCATATTGGGAAAATCATTAAGCGATATATTTAGCTATCTACCCCTTGCTCTAGTAGTAGAAGCTATCCTTAATTCCCTAGTTTACCTAATCTATAACATAATAGTAAAAAAGATAATGTATATTCCTACCTATAGAATATGAGGGGGTCTTTAAGTGAAAAAGACAAAAGAAAAAAGACTGATATTTGTTCAAGTCTTTGTTGCAATCTTGTTTTTGGCAATAGGCTTTAGACTTTTCAAGGTCATGCTTATCCAAGGAGATTATTATAGGGACTTATCAGATAATAGAAAAGTTAAAGAGGTAGATGATATTGCCAGTCGTGGTAATATCTACGATAGGAATGGAAAAATTTTGGCAACTTCTATTCCTTCTTTTGCTGTTCAATTATACAAGGACCAAATGTCAAGACTTGATGATAATAAGAAAATAGAAAATATTTCAAAACTTGTAGACATCCTTGAAGAAGACGGCGTTAACTATACAGAAGAATTCAATTTAAGACTAAACTCTTTTGAATACAAGGATAAGGAAAGCTACTTTACCCACAAGCATATGCCTATGGATACAGTAGTAAGAAAGCTGATAGATAATGATTTAATAAGGGATCTGGTAGAATCTACTTATCAAAAGGATAATATTAACTATGAAACAGCTAATACTGCCTTGCTCGCCCTAAAAAAGAGGGGGATTGATATCCCTTGCCATGTCAAACAAGTAGACGGTAAGCTTGATTTAAAATTCAAGGAGAACTCAAAAGATAAATTAAAGGCCATAGGAGCATCAAGTGATGATGACCCAGTGGATGTGATAGTAGATGCCATAGGAAATGATAAGTCAGTAATCCTAACTATCCTCCAAAATTCTCACGCCAGAAAACTCGCCTATGACTTGTTAAAGGAAAAAGACCTAGCTGATGATATAATTCTAAAGGATTGTGCTGTAAAAAGCGATGAAGATTATATAGAAAAGAAAGCTAAACTTCATAAACTATATAAAAATATCAACTATCAAACAAGTGCTGCTGATGATTTCTACGAGCTAGTTAAAAACTCAACAATAGGAGAAGTTTTAACTGAGGCAACTGTAGATGATAAGGGTGAATACATAATTCCTGCCAATATCCTAATCGAGGAATTGGAAAATATGGGGATATATGCGAACTTTGAGACTGAAGTAATTACAGAAAAGAAAGATGATAAGAACAACTACTCAGTAGATTTAAGATTCAAAAACCCACAAGCAGGCTCACCTGTAGAAGAACTAGTTAAACTTGCTGATAAACATAATCTTCTAAAGAAATTAATCCTATCAAATGATATCAAATACATGGCACAAAATGCCAACACCAAAAACAATATCTACCCAAATATAGATATAACTGACGATGATCCAGAAAATTGGACCTATACTTTTGCTAAAGATGAAAAGGACTTCTACACCTATTACGCCCTAAAGGATAGGACAAATTCGACTGATGAAGTTGTCGATATCTTAAGCAAAGAAGAAGATGCAGGAAAAATCCTAGCCTACATAAAAAAGGTAAATAAGATAGAAAAATACAATGACAATGAGGCTATAGGAATCCTTACCATAGACAATAAATTAAATAAACAAGGTAACTTCGGCTATAGGCCAATCAACATAGTCTATCACTTGGATGAATCGACAGTTCTTAAAATAGAAGAAAAAATCGACAAGGCTTCAGGAATCATTGTAGATACAATCCCAATAAGAAATTATCCAAATAGATATTTGGCCAGCCACGTCCTAGGCTATATGGGCCCTATTGCAACAGGAAATGAAGTTAATAAGTATGTAAATGAAAGGGGCTATCTAAGAGATGAAATCATAGGAAAAACTGGTATCGAAGAATCCTACGAAGATAACCTCAAGGGAAAAAATGGTAGAAGCCTAGTTACAGTTGACTCTGCTGGTAATAGAAGGCAAACAATCTCCAAGTCTACATCAGAACCAGGAGATGATGTTTACCTTACCATAGATCGTGACCTCCAAGAACAAGCTGAAGAATCCCTCAAGGGAGTGCTAGAAGCCATAAGAGAAGGTAGGAGTTATCAATCAAAATACGGAACATTCTCTCCTATGAGGTCAGCTCCAAACGCAGAAAGTGGGGCAGTTGTCGTATCAAATGTCAAGACAGGAGAAGTCTTAGCCCTAGCTTCTTACCCAGATTATGATCCTAATATTTTCGCAACAGGAGTTTCCTCATCAGATTGGGAGTCCCTCCAAGTTGAGGAAGGTTCAGGCCCTCTTGTGCCAAGACCTATGCTTAATATAGCAAGTCAAACAGCGGTAATGCCTGGTTCAACCTTTAAGCTTGTAACAAGTCTTGCAGCTCTAGAGAAAGGCCTAGACCCTCTAGCTACTAACTATTGCCATGGTAGCATGAATATTGGTAATAGTACATTTTCTTGTTTGATATGGTCAGAAACAGGTCATGTTCATGGAGAGGAGAATCTATACGGGGCTATCAGAGATTCTTGTAACTATTACTATTATTGCCTAGCCCTAGGCAAGAACCCAGAAGATGGCGATACCCTAGGAGTAAAGCTTGAACTTAATGATATAAGACTTGCAGCAGAAAAGCTTGGTCTTGATCAAAGAACAGGCATAGAAATAAATATACCAAGGGAAAGTCTGGGTAACATTCCTTCAATAGGCAAGAAAATCGAAGTCACTAAGGCCATGCTTAGAAAATATCTTGAAAATAACCTCACTGTCTTTATTAAGGATGGTGTTAAGAAAACAAGAGATGAATACAAGAAGGATATTGACGAGATTGTCTCCTTTGCAGATGATCCAAAGAAATGGACTAGAGATAAAATCATAGATTATTTGGATGAAAAAGGCTACGACCCAATGGGCATATACGATGGACAAATAGCAGGTCTTGCCGATACTATAAAATTCACCTACCTAAACCAAGTTAATTGGGATGTTACGGATATGCTAAACATAGTAATAGGTCAAGGCCAAAATTCTTACACTCCTTTACAGATGAATAGGGTAATGGCAACCATCTCAAATGGTGGCTACCTCAACAAATACACTCTAATAAGTAAGATTGCCAACCATGATTCTAAGGAAGTTCTCTTCAAAAATGTTCCAGAATCAAAGAGAATTGACATAAATGATACTAAACACCTTGAAGATATCAAATATGGTGCACTCTTAGTAGCTCAAAACAATCCAATCCTAAACAAAATGCCAATAGATATAGGAGTTAAGACTGGTACAGGCGAAGTAGAAGGTAAAAACGCAGACGGTTCTGATTATTCATCCTATGCTTGGATGATAGGCTTTGCCCCTTATGATGATCCAGAAATTGCCATATCAGTAATCCTTACCCAAGGAGATACTAGCTACAATGTTAGTCCTATAGTGAGGGATATAGTCTCAAAATACTTTGATCTTAATACAGGTGCGTCTAACTCATCTGATTCGAAGGCTGACTTTAACCAAGTTGAATTTGGAACAAACCCAGCTACAAGAAATATGGACGATGAAGCCGGTATGAATCATGAAGGTAATATGAACCATGATGGAGCCATGAACCAGGAAACAATGAATCATAAAGGCCACGAAGAAAACACTGAAGGGAATTAATCTTTTATGAAAGTTTATATAATAAATTCAAGCGAGGCTAGGGCGAGGGTTAGCTTTGCCCTAGCCCTAGCAAAAAGCCTAAAAAAAGATGGCAAGACCCTCCTCATATCGACAAAAAGAAATGATGTAAATATAGAAGATTATTTCGGAAAAGATGGAATGATTAGCTATGATTTGGCTGATTACTTCAAGGAGGTCTATAGCTTTAAAGATGTTAAGTGCCATGAAGAAGAAAATCTAGACTTTATCATCGCTCCCCTCCTAGAGGGAAAACATGAAATAAGCAAAGAAGATTTGCAAAGACTGGTCAAAGAAGAAGCCTATGAATATATAGTAATAGATAAGCTCGACTTAAATCTAATAGATGAGAAAAAATCTGTAAAAATAATTAAGATAGACCAGGTCGATGAAAGCATAGAGGAAGATAGCTTTTTTATAGATGAAGTCGATGAAAACTTAGATATCAGGCTATTCAAAGAAAAAATTGAAGCAAAAGGAAAAATCTTTTTAGGAGAAAGAAGAGCCAATGAAATCTACGATAAGATAATCGACAATCTCATAAATGGTAGAAATACAAGCATAGCTAGCCTATCATTTTTCGAAAAGCTAAAGATGAAGTTTAAAAAATGACATCCTATGTATTTATAGACCGAGAAAAAAAACTTCTTGGCAAATTAATAGACGACAAAATAGTAGAAATCAAATTTTTTGATAGTCTCATAGGAAATATATATAGGGGAAGAGTTGTAAACAAAATTGATGCCCTAAATGGCTATTTTGTTGAATATGATAAGGGAGAAAGCCTTTATCTAAACTCGACTATGCCCTACAAGATAGGCGATAATGTAATCGTTCAATATGTAAGAGATCCAGCAAATGGCAAGCTTGCCCTTGGATCTCTTAATTTTAAAATAGAAAATGAATCCTACTCAATAAAGAGATTCCCACCAAAGGCGGGGCCAAGGCTAAAAAAGGGCAAGAAAAAAGATGATGCTTCCTATAAAGAAATCTTTGAAAGAAAGACTAGGCTAATAGAAGAAGAAAAATTCTTTCCAACTCCCAAAATCCTCTATGAAAACTCTTTCTTAGCTTCTTATTTATCCAAAAACAAGGACCTAGAAGTAAGAGAAGTAAATATTGAAGACTTTAATCCCTACAAGGAAGTATTAAAATTAATAAAGGATCCAAGACCAAGCCTTGGGGACTCATCACTAATAATTGATCAACTAGAAACCCTAACTGTAATAGATGTAAACTCATCTGCTGAGAAATCAAAAAACAATAAAGACAAATTTTTAGAAAACATAAATCTAAAGCTAATCGACCTTATAATTTATAACCTAAAAATTAGAAACATAGGTGGTATGGTCCTTATTGATTTTCTAAGAAACAAAGATAAGGAAAAAATCGAAGAAAGCTTCAGACAAAAAGCAGAAGAAAAAGGTCTAGAATGTGAAATCTATGGCTTTAGTCCCATGGGGCTATTTGAAATGACCATAAAAAGAAGAGGAGCTAGTCTAATAGATGAACTTAGAAGAAGAAAATTACTTCTCTAAGCCAAAACTATGGACTAGGTCCTCTTTTTTCTTTTTACTAAATTTTTTAATAGTACGCTCAAGCCTTAGCCCTTCAGACATAGAGGAAACTTCCTTATAAAAAACAAGTCTAACTGGCCTTCTGCCACGAGTGTACTTAGCTCCTTTGCCCTTATTGTGAACATCAACTCTCTTATCAATATCATTAGTATAGCCTGTATAAAGACTATCATCTGCACATCTTAAAATATAAACAAAATGACTCATGAGAAAAGATCAGCTATAACCCTTCCTATGATATCAAAATCAAAGCCCTTAGAAGCCAAATGTCTGTAGACCTTATTCTTACTCTCAAAAGAAAAATCTCCACTAGCCTTTTTCTCCGCAAAATAAAAAGCCTTCTCATACTCCTTATCATCATCAATAAGATCCAAATTCTCATCGATAAGAGAATCAGAAACTCCCTTTAGCTTTAACTTATACTTGATTTTATTCTTAGGCCAGCCATTAATAGAAGACTTATCAGCAATAAAAGACCTGACAAAGGCCTCATCATCAATCAGATTATAAGAAATAAGAAAATCAATCAGCCTGTCGATTACATCCCCATCATAGCCCTTATCCTTGAGAATCTTTCTAATCTCAAAACTAGTCTTTGTAGCATAAGAAATACGACTAAGAATATAATTCTTAGCCCTATTATAGGAATTATCGGCAAGAATTAACTTATAAGTATCAAAATCAAGCTCAGCATCCTTAACAATATGTAGCTTATTAAACAAATCATAAGAAATATAAAAAAGCTCGCAAGAAATATCCAACCTACACAAGTTATACTTATCAGAATAGCTGATTTCTTTTACAATCATAGACCGACAAAAGAATTGTAAGCACTATAGATAATAGGGGCTATCATTGAAATAGCAATAACAATTGCAAAAATTTTAAGTATAGTTTTTCTACTGTTCATAATTCACCTCTACTCATATTCTACTACATAAGCCAAAAAATAAAAACTTTCTAAAAAAACTTGCACGAAAATAAAAAACATGGTATTATAAATATTGTTGAGAGAGAGATAAAGCAATTAAATACTTAAAAAATATAAATAATTGTTAGAAAAACTTGACAAGCTACTTCATAGATGGTATCATGAAATAGTGATGGCTTGGTGGGTATGGTCCAGTTGGTTAAGACACCTGGTTGTGGCCCAGGAGGCCGTGAGTTCGAATCTCACTACTCACCCCATATGCGGGATTGGCGGAATTGGCAGACGCGCTAGACTTAGGATCTAGTGGGAATTTTCTCGTGAAGGTTCAACTCCTTTATCCCGCACCAGTAACGACGTTGAGAAATCAGCGTCTTTTTTTGTGCTTACAAGTATGGAGGATTTATGAGTTGCTAGGGGATATTTGTGTTGATTGAAGATTTCTTATTGTTAGTTATTTTTTCTTGACTGGTGAGTGATTAACAATATATTTATTTTAGGTTCGTATTTTCTTATGAACTTTATATTAACTTAATATTTCTGACAAAGTATTGCCACAAATATCTTGTATTATTAGTAAAACAGGAGGTAGTTATGAGAAGTAATAAATCAGGTGGAGCTTTTTTCCATTTTTTATCTGCTCTTTTGGGAGCTATTATTGGTGGCTTTCTTGTATTTTTTCTCCTAAATGGGGAAGTTTTAAAGGATAAAGCTAGCCTTAAAAAGTCTGATAGTCCAAAGCAAATAGAAAGTAAAGAGGATAAGGCTTCTAATAAAGATATTAATATTAAGGATAATCAGTCTATAGAATCTGTTGTTGTTAAGAAGTCTATCAATTCCGTTGTTGGTATTAATACAATTTCCGAGGTTACTCAGAATACATTTTTTGGCCAACAGTCTGGTTATGTGGAAGGCATTGGTTCAGGTTCTATTGTTACTGAGGATGGTTATATTGTAACTAATTCCCATGTAGTAAGTAATGGAAATGTCAGTCAGATAAATGTGCTTTTTTCTGATGGTAAAACTAGTGAGGCTGATCTTGTTTGGAATGATGCAGCCTTAGACCTTGCTATTATTAAGGTTAAGAAGAAAAATCTTCCAGCTATTGAATTAGGTGATAGTGATAAGGTCGGTATAGGTGATAAGGCTATAGCTATTGGTAATCCACTAGGCTTCGAGCTTCAATCAACTGTTACTAGTGGTATTATTTCAGGTCTTAATAGGTCAGTTAAGTTTAATACGGGAGTAAGTATGGATGGTCTTATGCAGACTGATGCTGCTATAAATTCTGGCAATTCTGGCGGGGCTCTTCTTAATACGAATGGTGAGCTTATAGGTATCAATACTGCCAAGGCTGGTAATAGTGATGGAATTGGTTTTGCTATTCCTATTAATATTGTTAAGCCCGTTATAGAGAAGGTAAGAAAGACTGGCAAGTTTAATTCAGTTTATCTTGGAATTACTGGCCAATCAATTGATTATCTAAAACAAGTTCCAAACTTTAAGACTGATAAGCTCGGTACAGATAAGGGAGTTTATGTAGTTTCTGTTTTTGATAAGAAGAGTGAGATAGAAAAAGGTGATGTAATTACTGCCATTGATGGTAAGGATGTTAAGGATATGAACAGCCTTAGGAAGGCCCTCTTATCATATACTGTCGGAGATAAGGCAAAACTCACTGTTTATAGGGATGGAGCAAAGAAGGAGATTGAAGTTAAGTTTAATATAGATTCATCTAATATAGATGAGTTTGATAAGGCTAAGCCTAAGAAAATTAATAGTAAAGACGATACTGACGATGAAAATGAGAGTGATTCAAATCCATTTTTCAATCTTCCTTAGATAGTTTAAGGCTCTTGTAAGTTATGAAAAGTAAGCTTGCAAGGGCTTTTTTAGTCAATATTTTATCTTGACTTGAGGATGTTTTTGGTGTATAATAGCTAAGTCAAGTAAAAGACTTGACAGGTGATTTTATGGAAAAAATAGTAAAAGTGGCTCAATTATTTGATATATACGGCGCACTTCTTAATGAAAAACAAAGAGATGTTATTAATTGTTATTATAACGAAGATTTATCTTTGCAAGAAATTGCTGATAATACCGCTAGGAGCAAGCAAGCTATATCGGATATGATGGCAAGGTCTGTTGATAAATTATTTGAGTTTGAAGATGAGCTTTCTTTACTGAAAAGCCGCGAGGAACTGAAAGATTCTCTTATTGGTATAAGAGAGCTGATGGAAAGTTCAAATTATGAATTAGCAATTAGTAAAATAACGGACGTAATAGATAAGATTTAGAGAGGGATGCTATGGTATTTGAAGGCCTTTCGGAAAGACTCCAGGAGACTCTTGGAAAGCTTACAGGAAAAGGAAAATTAAGTGAAAAAGATATAGATGCCGCTATGAGAGAGATAAGGCTCTCTTTACTAGAAGCAGATGTCAACTACAAGGTTGTAAAGGACTTTGTGAAGACAATCAAGGAAAGATCACTTGGGCAAGATGTTATGACTTCCCTATCGCCAGGACAGATGGTAGTAAAAATTGTAAACGAAGAGCTAACTGCTCTAATGGGTAAGGAAAATTCCAAGCTTGACCTAAAGGGTTCTACACCTCACATGGTAATGATGGTAGGTCTTCAAGGTTCAGGTAAGACAACCCATTCGGGAAAGCTTGCTTTAAAGCTAAAGAAGGAAAATAGAAATCCTATGCTTACTGCCCTAGATATTTATAGGCCTGCTGCTATTGAACAATTAAAGGTAGTAGGTAAAAATGCAGGGGTTGAGGTTTTTGAGAAAGATAAGCAAGATCCAGTTAAGACTGCAAAAGAAGCCAAGGATTATGCTAGGGCTAACAGGCACGATGTTGTTATACTCGATACAGCTGGACGTTTACAAATAGACACCGACCTTATGGATGAGCTTAAAAATATAAAGGAAGCTGTAAATCCAGATGAAATTCTTCTTGTCGTTGATGCTATGACAGGTCAAGAGGCGGTTAATGTTGCAAAGACTTTTGACGATTATCTAGATATAACTGGTGTCATACTAACAAAGCTAGATGGTGATGCCAGGGGTGGTGCAGCCCTATCAATCAGGCAAGTTGTAGGTAAGCCTATCAAGTTCATAGGTGTTGGAGAAAAACTAGAAGACCTAGAGCCTTTCCATCCAGATAGGATGGCAAATAGGATTCTAGGTATGGGAGATGTACTTTCTTTGATAGAGAAAGCTGAAAAGCAACTTTCCCTAGAAAATGCCAAGGAGTTAGAGCGTAAGATGCGTGAGCAGACTTACACCTTAGATGACTTCATGGAGCAAATCCAACAAATAAGGAACATGGGTCCCCTAGAAGATTTGCTTGCGATGATTCCTGGAGTAAACTCCAAGATGCTAAAGGGAGTAGACATTGACGATCGAGGATTTGTAAGAATCGAAGCTCTAATCAATTCTATGACCAAAGAGGAAAAAGAAAAACCTGAGATTATTGGCAAGAGCAGAAAAGATAGAATAGCCAAGGGCTCAGGTGTAGATGTCAAAGAACTTAACAAATTGCTCAAACAGTTCAAAGAACTGAAAAAAATGATGAAGAAAATGACAGGCATGAAAATGAATAAAAGAGGCAGAAGATTACCAAAGTTGCCTTTCTTTTAAGCCTAAATCAAATAGGAGGAAACAATGGCAGTAAAAATTAGATTAAAGAGAATGGGACAAAAGAAAAAACCATTCTACAGAGTTGTAGTAGCAGATTCAAGAAGCCCAAGAGATGGTAAGTTCATCGAAGAAATCGGAACATACAATCCAATTTCTAATCCAAAAGAATTTAGAATTGACAACGAAAAAGCTAAACAATGGATTAAAAACGGTGCAAAGCCAACATCAATAGTTGAAAAACTATTCAAAGACAATAACGTATTAGCATAAGATGAAAGAATTAGTAGAACTAATTGTAAAAGAATTAGTAGAAGATAAGGAAGCTGTTTCTATCGAAGAAAATAGAAATGGCGGAGAAGTAGACATACTTATCCATGTAGCAGAATCCGACAAGGGTAGAGTTATAGGAGTTCGTGGAAATATCATCAATTCCATAAGAAACATAGCTCGATCTTGTGCAATCAAGGAAGATGTTAAGGTCAACATAAGAATATGAGAATAACAGTAGCAGAGGTAATAACAACTCATGGCATTAGGGGAAATGTCAAAGTTAAGACTTATTCCGACAATGAAATGAGATTTAAAAAGGGAGCAAAAGTTTATATAGGAGATGAGCTTCTAACAATAGAAGATTCTTTCAATCAAAAAGGAATGATGGTTCTAAAGTTTGATCAGTACAATGATATAAACGACTCCCTAAAATTAGTAGGCAAGGACATAACCATAGAAGAAGAAGACTTGGGAGAATTAAAAGAAGATGAGTTTTACATCTACAAACTCATAGGACTTGACACTTACTCCAATGGGCAAAAAGTGGGTAGGGTCAAAGACGTAATCACCGGAGTCTATCCAAACGATGTTTATGTCATAGAAACTATGGACAAGAAAGAAATCTTATTACCAGCCCTAAAATCTGTTATAAAAAATGTTGATATAGAAAACAAGAAAATAGAAGTAGATAACCTACGAGATTATGAATAGAGTTACCATACTTAGCCTATTTCCAGAAAGCTTCGAGTTCTTAAAGACTTATGGAGTAATAGGAAAAGCAATAGAAAATAAAAAACTAGAAATAAAATTAGTAGACATAAGAGATTTTAGTAATGACAAGCACAATCATGTAGACGATACAGTTTACGGCGGGGCAGCCGGCATGCTTATCAAACCACAAGTAATCTATGATTGTTTGATGTCTGTAAAAAAACCCCAATCAAAAGTCTGCTTCATGTCAGCAGCAGGCGAGAAATTAAATCAGAAATTAGCAATCGACTTTGCAGAAATCAAAGATCTAATAATAATATGTGGTCACTACGAAGGAATTGATGCGAGAATCACAAACCACTATGTCGACTACGAAATATCTATAGGAGACTATGTCCTAACAGGTGGAGAAATACCTGCCATGGTACTTATAGATTCAATGGCAAGATTCATAGATGGAGTTGTAGGAAAGAAAGAATCCTTAACTACAGACTCCCACTACAATACTCTCTTGCAACAAGATGAATACACCAAACCAAGAAACTTCAGAGGCTACTTCGTGCCAAATGAATTAGTTAGCGGAGATCACAAGAAGATTGCCGCTTGGAATAGGAAAAGTGCAATAGAGAAAACAAAAAGAGTTAGGCCAGATTTATACGAAAAATTCTTACGAGAGGAGAGCAAAGATGGAATTAATTAAAAAAATTGAACAAGAAAACCTACGTAAAGAAAACTACGATTTCAGAGTAGGAGATACAGTAAGACTAAGCTACAGAATCAAAGAGGGAGATAAGGAAAGACTTCAAGACTTCGAAGGAACTGTAATCTACATCAAAGAAGGTGGAGTAAACAAAACCTTCACAGTTAGAAGAATCAGCTACGGAGTAGGAGTAGAAAGAACTTTCGCTTACCACTCACCAAAAATCGAAAAACTAAGAGTTGTTAGACGTGGTAAGGTAAGAAGAGCTAAACTTAAATACCTTAGAGACCGTCAAGGTAAGGCAGCTAAAGTTAAAGAAAAAACAAATTATTAAGATTAAGGACTTTTGCAAAATATATTTGCAGAAGTCTTTTTTTGGTTATTTTCATGATTTATGATATTATTTTATTAAATCATATATACATAGAGGCTAAGATGACAGATGAAAGAAAAGAATTTGGCAAAAAATTAATAGAAATAAGAGAAGTAAAAGGCCTAAGACAGGCCGATGTAGCAGAGATATCAGATATAAGTCAAAGAACAATAGGTAGGCTTGAAAGAGGAGAAATTTTTAATCCATCCGTAGACAGTCTAATTGAATTATCCAAAATATATAATATTGATATCTTAACCCTATACAAAAAATATATCTATGGAAGTTTTTACATACTAGAAGAAATCAAGAACTTACTAGATATCAATGCAATGTTTCTAACAGAGGATATAAGAATAGACCTTTTAGAAAAAATAGACTTAATAAAAGATAGTAGAGAGCTAAGAGCAAGGAAATACGAGATAGACCTCCTAGATTTATTTATACGATATTTAAACTTTGAGGTAACTAGCGAAGATTTAAGTGAAATTTACGAGGACCTATCCTCAAGTAAGATTAAAAGAAAAAACTTCGAAAATCTTGACCTTCAAGGCATAGACCTTCGCATATTATTAAATATAGCAACAACTTCCCAAGATTTTAAGGGAATTGATAGGGTGGAGATATTTGAAAAGTGCAAAAATCAAGATAAAGATAAAATAGTAAAAATAGCTACTTACAATAACCTTGCTAATTGGAATATAGTAAATAAAAATTATATAGAAGCTATTAAAACAACAAATGAAGGGCTAGTATGTTCAAGAGAAAACTCATCGATAGATGCTTTAATATACCTATATTTTTCAAAGTTTCTTGCTTGTTATATAGCTCATAAAAATTATGAAGAGCCATTAACAGTAGCAAAAGTCTTATTGGAAAATATCTTAAATAAAGATTTACAGGTTCTAATGAATAAAAAAATAGAAAACATACTGGGATAAACTAAAGAGTAGTAATAGAATCTAAATAAATATCGCCCTAAAAGTAGAAAGCTTTCCTAGGAAATTTAGCCCGATATACATGAAGTATGTTTCATACTTCAGGGATACGAGAAAAAAATTCAATTGAGTTTTTTAATAATTATTGGACGATTAATATAGTGTAAGAGTAGTGAAAGAGCTAGACTATTTTATTTATCCAGAAACGTCAATTTTTAAAATCAAATATAATCAGATTTATATGTAATAGACTTAATCATAATGATATTATCTTCATCATCAGCTAAAGATTCATTGATATTATACAAAAATTGTGTTAATAGCAAGACTAAGACTAGGGTTAAAAATCTAAATTTTTTCATAAAATCACCTCTGTCTACCTTATATAATAAAGAATACTAATGACTTTTTCAAAGGCACATATGCCTTTGAAAATTCGAATATATTGTTGTATCCTTATATCGAGAATATTCATAATAAAAATAGTAGGAAAATATGAAAAATAGAAAATTTAGAAGAAGTAATAGACTCTTGTAATGGGGGATGTTTTGTCGAAAAAAAGACTGTTAATAATAAGTATGATAAATATTGTGATCCGAAATGTTATAGATATTTAGGTGTGTAGTAATGTTGGTGTATCTTTTTAAGAAAAATAAAAAATTGTTTATCAAAAGCCTTATATTTTTGTTATTATTCTCCTTGAGTAGGCCAGTTTTTTCTAAATTGATAATTTATTATACCAATTTATCAAAATCAGAAACTGGAGTTAATATTGGATATTTGTTATTACCTGGCTTATTGTATCTATTGGGGTACTTTTTGGTTAATTTATTTTCTGAAAAGTACTTAGATAAGTTTATGATCAAGTGTAAGCAATGTTTGAATGAGGGAGTCTATGAAAGCTTGCTGGATAGGCATGGATTAAACTTTGATAAATCGTATTTAACTAGTATTTTTACAAATGATATAGATCAGATTTCGAATGATTATATCCAGGGATTGACTCAAATTGTGTATTTTATAGTGTCTTTTTTGGGTGCAAGTCTAGTTATATATTCCTTATCTGGTAAGATTTTGATATATTTGATAGTTATTTCTACTCTAACTTTTATAATTCAAAAATTACTTGCGAATACTTTAGCAGATAAGCAATATTCATACAATACCAAGTTTTCAAAAATCATAAAAATATTAAATGAAAGTATTGATAATATTAGAGAGATTAAGATTTATAATTTAGAGGACAAGTTCAGATATAAGTTTAAGAAGGCATCGATAGAAGCTAATGAGGAACTTTTTAGGTTGAATTTGTCTGAAGATATGGTAGAAGTTATTAATCAGACATCTGCTAGTTTAATCGAGGTTGGCCTATATATTGTAGGGGTTGTTTTGATAATTGATGGTAAGCTCACTATTTCTGAATTGTTAGCAATTGTTGTTTCTTGTGATTCTATAACTCTTCCTATATATTCGTTTTCTAGAACTTATGCTAAGTTTGCAAAGACTAAGAAAACTAGAGAAAAACTGATTGAAATTATAAATGGGTCTAATACATTTAAGGGCGATTTTAAAATATCTACAATAGATAAAATAAGAGTGGACGATTATGCTTGTAAATATGACCTTGACCCTATAAGTGTTAGTGTTAGTTTTTCAATTAACTATGGAGAGAAAATCTTGATTGTAGGGGAGAATGGATCTGGTAAATCGACACTTATTTCTTCAATGCTAGATTTTTCCAGAAATCATGTGGGGGACATATTTATAAATGGTATAAACGTAAAAAAACATAGATAAAGAGTCATATTATAAAAGGATATCATTTTTAGGTCAAAGATATATTTTAACAGAAGATACTATAAGGAATAATATTATAGGCAATGAAGTTTATTTGGAGGAGAAATATAATAGAATAATCGATGGACTAAATATTAAAAACTTCGATAAATCTAATATGGTCAATGAAAATAGAGATAATTTAAGTGGAGGAGAAATGCAGAAAATAAGTATAGCAAGAGCTATTTATAAAGATAGCGACATACTTATTTTAGATGAGCCCTTTTCTGCGCTTGATAGAACAAGCGTTGATAGGATATTGGATATACTGTTAAAGGATGAGAGAAGTCTTATAGTGATTGCCCATAATTTGAGTAAAGACAAGCAAGATAAATTCGACAAAGTAATTAAGATGAAGAGAAAGGCTGAATCTTTGCCCATATAGAAAAAGAAAATGCTCAAACCTCGTTATAGAAAGGTTTGAGCATTTTTAAAGTTGTTTATTTATAAATTATTCCTACTAAAGGATATTAGCTGGTAATTAATACTTTGAAGTTACAATTTCAAATATTCTATTATAGTTGATAATAGGTTTAGATTCAATCTGGATTTTGGTAACTATAAGGCATTATAATTTAAGGTAGGCCTGTAGTAGATGTATTTTTAAATAATTTATGTATAATATATATAGTTATAAATTTTGCTAATGCAAAGTAGATTGGAGATAAAACAATGACTATGAATATTAACTGGTTTCCTGGTCATATGAAAAAGACCAAGGAAATTATTATAGATAATTTAAAGCTAGTGGATGTGATTTTGGAGATAATTGATTCGAGGATTCCTATTTCATCTAGAAATCCCATGATAGATGAGATTATCGCTGATAAGCCAAGGATAATTATTATGAATAAATCAGACCTATCAGATCCAGAAGTGAATAAAAAATGGATAGCTAAGTTTAAGGAAGAAGGGATTCCTGCTATCTTGATGAATTCTAAGGAAAATGTCCCAGTAGATAGGATATATAAGGAAGCAAAGATTCTCCTAAAGGATAAGTTTAAGAAAAATGAAGAGAAAAATATCGACAATCCTTTGATTAGGATGATGATAGTAGGTGTTCCTAATTCTGGTAAGTCTACCTTTATCAACAAGCTATCTAAGAAAAAGGGAGCTAAGGTAGGGAATCGTCCTGGCATTACTCAAAGTAAGCAATGGATAAAGGCTGGGTCAAATATCCAACTACTCGATACTCCAGGTATCTTGTGGCCTAAGTTTGAAGAAAAAATCGGCCTCCATCTTTCTTTTACCAACGCTATAAGAGATGAGGTTTTAAACATAGAAGATTTAACCTTGAAATTTTTGGAGGAGATGAAGGAGATTAAGCCGGAAGCCCTTGTGGATAGGTATGGAATAGAACTAGAGGTCCCTGCCCTAGAAATTTATGAGGCTATAGCAAAAAAGCGTGGAGCTATTATAGCTGGTGGAGATTTTGATTATACGAGAACTGCCAATATTATCCTAAACGACTTTAGGTCAGGTAAGCTTGGTAAGATTAGTTTGGAAAGACCATGAAATATTCTCCTTACAATGATGATATAAAAAGAAAAGTTCATGAAAAATATGAGCTTATAGCAGGAATTGATGAGGTAGGTAGGGGACCCTTGGCAGGTCCCGTCGTAACTTGTGCTCTTATTATGAAGAAGGATTCGAAGATAGAAGGGGTTACTGATTCAAAGAAGCTTACTCGTAAGAAGATGCTAGTCCTAAAGGATAAAATCCTTGCCGATTGCCTAACTTATGCTTATGGCTATGCCAACTCTTTGTTGATAGATAAGCTTAATATCAAAAACGCCACCCACAAGGCTATGGAAGATGCCCTAAATAATCTTAAAATCCGCCCCGAAATCGTCCTAATCGATGCAGAAAGGATAAATACCGACCTCCCTCAGATGAATATTGTAAAGGGAGATCTCAACGAATACGTTATATCCTGTGCTTCAATTCTTGCTAAAATTAGAAGAGATGATATTATGATTAACTTTTCTAAAATCTATAAAGGCTACGGCTTTGAGACTAATATGGGCTATGGAACTAAGAAACACTATGAAGGCCTAGAAAAGTACGGAGAAACTCCAATTCATAGACAGACCTTCCTAAGGAAGTTTCACGAAAGGCAGATGAGCTTTGATGACTTATAAAAAACAATTTGGAGATTTTGGAGAAAATTTGGTAGAGGATTATCTAAGAGAAAAATCTTATACAATTCTCGATAGAAATTATAGAAAACCCTTCGGAGAGATTGATATTATTGCAAAAATTGACGATTTTATAGTCTTCGTCGAGGTAAAGACTAGGAAAAATAGAAATTTCGAAAATCCATCCGAAGCTGTTACTCCAAGCAAACAAGCCAAGATTATAAAAGCTAGTCAGGCCTATCTAATAGAAAATAAGCTAACGGATTTTTTGATGAGATTTGATGTGGCGGAAGTTGTAGTTGAAAGTAGAGAGATTAATTATATTGAAAATGCCTTCTGAGTTAACAAAAAATGAAATTATTTTATATCTAAATTACATATATCTTAACAATATGACTATCTTAAATCTTTACGAAAAAACAAATTTCGAGAATTTTTTTCAGAGGGATTTAAGAGAATATGATTGTCTAACAGACCAACAAAAGGAAAAAATCTTTAGTGCAAAGAATTTAGAAGATTTTAGGGCTTATCTTGATAAGGTTCATAAGTATGATTATAAATATGTGACTATGCTAGATGAAGCTTACCCTACTAACCTTATTTATATAGAAGATAGGCCGGCTATCTTGTATTACAAGGGAGAATTAAATCAAGAGCTTGACAAAAATTCCTTAGCCTTTGTTGGTTCTAGAAAATGTACGGATTATGGCAAGTGGGCTTGCAGGATGTTGGCTGAAAAGATTGCCCTTTCGGGAATTACTACAGTGTCTGGTCTTGCCTATGGGATTGATGCGACTTGCCATAAGGCTACCCTTGATGTAGGAAAAAGAACAATAGGTGTTATCGGTTGTGGGATTGATAAGATTTACCCTAAAAAAAATAGGGACCTCTATAGGAGGATAGAAGAAAGTGGTCTTATCCTTTCAGAATTTCCTCTAGGAACTGAGCCTATTTCCTATAATTTTCCGAGAAGAAATAGGATTATATCAGGGATTTCCTTGGGGACTGTAGTAATTGAGGCTAGAGAAAAGTCTGGAACTATGATAACAACAAGGTGTGCCCTAGAGCAGGGTAGGGAAGTTTTTGCCCTTCCTGGCAATATCAATTCCATTTATTCTAAGGGGACCAATAAGATGATTCAAGAAGGAGCAAAGCTCGTTCTTGATGCAGATGATATTATAGATGAGCTTGATTTTATTTTGGATAGGGATTTTACAAAAAGAAGCCTTGATTATACAAAACTTGATAAGGATGAGGCTTTAGTGGTAAGATACATTGAGAACAATCCTAATGCTAGTAGTGATAAGATAGCTTATGATTTGGAAATGGGAATAGACCTTGTTAATTTCCTACTGACATCACTAGAGCTAAAGGATTATATAGAAAATATTGGAAATAATGAATTTACTATAAAGGAGTGAGTATTTGGCTAAGAACTTAGTAATAGTGGAATCTCCAACCAAGGCGAAATCTATTGCCAAGATGCTTGGAAGAAACTACAAGGTAATGGCAACCATTGGCCACCTAAGAGATCTTCCTAAGAGCAAATTTGGTGTAGATATAGAAAATGACTTTGAACCAGAATACATCAAGGTTAGGGGACGAGCAAAGACTATTAATGAATTGAAAAAGGAAGCTGACAAGTCAGAGAAGGTTTATCTTGCGACAGACCCGGATAGGGAAGGAGAAGCCATAAGTTGGCATTTACAATTTCTCTTAGGCCTTGATCCTCATGCGAAAAATAGGGTTGAGTTTCACGAAATTACCAAAGAAAATATAAAAAATGCTATAAAAAATCCGAGAGAAATTGATCAAAACTTAGTTGATGCCCAACAAGCAAGACGTGTAATGGATAGGATTGTAGGTTATGAGATAAGTCCGATTTTGTGGAAGAGAATCAAATCGGGCCTATCTGCAGGTCGCGTTCAATCAGTAGCCCTAAAGCTAATAGTTGATAGGCAAAAGGAAATTGATGACTTTATTCCAGAGGAATACTGGACAATAATAGCCCATCATAAGCATGATAAGCTAAAATTTGATTCGGAATTTTATGGTCAAATTAATAAAAAGGTGAAGATTTCTAAGGAAAGTGGGGCAGATAAGGTTCTTAGTAAAATTGATAAGGATAATTTTAAGGTCGTAAAAATCACAAAGACTAAGAAGAGTAGAAAGCCTCAAAAGCCTTACACGACTTCTACCCTCCAACAAGACGCTTCAAATAGGCTTGGTTTTTCCACCAAATTTACTATGCAGCTTGCCCAACAACTCTTTGAGGGTATTGACGTAGGAGATGGTAGTGTTGGTCTAATCACTTACATGAGAACCGATGCCAATAGGATATCCAAGGAGATTGTAGGAGAAGCCCTCTCATATATAAAAGAAAAGTATGGGCCAGAATATGCTTCAAGGGGCAATACCTATGAAGGAAGAAAAAAAGGCAGTCAAGATGCCCACGAGGCCATAAGACCTACATCAATTAGGAGAAATCCCCTAGAGATAAAACAATACCTAACTGACCAACAATACAAGCTTTACAAGATGATTTGGGAAAGAGTTGTAGCAAGCCAAATGACTGACTACGAGTACCTGTCAACCCAAGTCCTTTTTGATAATAATTCTCTTATCTTTAAGACAAATGGTAAGATTACCCTCTTTGAAGGCTTCAACAAACTATCTTCTGCTAATGAAAATGAAAATATCCTTCCAGAGCTTAAAGAAGGAGATGTTATTGGAGCAGAAAAAATAGATAAAGACCAACACTTTACCAATCCACCAGCAAGGTACACAGAAGCCTCTCTAGTGAAAACTCTTGAAGAATTCGGCATAGGCAGACCTTCAACCTATTCAGCAACTATCAATCAAATAATATCAAGAAACTATGTTGAATTTGAAGGAAGGAGCATCTATCCAACAGATTTGGGTAAAACTGTAAATACTTTCCTCCAAGAAAACTTTGATGATATTATAAATGTAGAATTTACGGCAGAAATGGAAAATGCCCTAGATAATATAGCTGAAGGAGAAAGATTCTGGAAGGAAACTCTCAAAGCCTTCTACAAGGACTTCGAAAAAGACATGAGTGGTGTAAAAAAAGATGAAAATGACTATAAGGTCAAGGATGAAGTTCTCGATGAAAAATGCCCTAAGTGTGGCAAAAATCTAGCCATCAAACATGGGAGAAATGGCAAGTTTATAGGTTGCACTGGCTTTCCCGCTTGCGATTTTACTAAATCCATCATCAAGTCTACTGGGGTTAAGTGCCCAAACTGCAAGGACGGAACTCTAATAGAGAAAGTTAGCAAGAGGGGAAAGAGATTTTACGGTTGCGACAACTATCCAAAATGTGACTTCGCCCTATGGGACCCACCAACAGGAGAGAAATGTCCAAAATGTGGTTCGCTCTTAATCCATAAGAAAAATAGATCGACAGATGAAATCAGATGTTCATCCTGTGATTATATAAAAGAAAAGAAGAGATGAAAATAACGCTGCATGTGAATCCTGCAGCGTTTTAGCTTATTCATTAATGTTTTTGTAATTGTCTAGCTTTGATGTGCAATGTGGACATCTTGTAGCTTCAAGTGGGATTTTGGATTGGCAGTAAGGACAAGTTTTATCAGTTTCTTCTTCTTTATCGTCCTTATGTCTTGAGTTTAGGGTCTTAACTATTACAAACATAACAAAGGCTATGATTAGAAAAGATATGACAGCATTTATAAAGTTACCGACCCTTAGGCTAGCTCCTCCAATATTTACTACTATATCCTCATAATTGATACCAGCAGTTAGACCTGATATTATTGGCATCAAGATATCATCTACCATGCTCTTAACTATTGCTGTAAAGGCAGAACCCATGATTATACCAATAGCCATGTCAATTACATTGCCACGAGATATAAATTCTTTAAATTCTTTTAGCATTTTTCCTCCTATTTGTTTCTTGCCTTACACTTATACCCAAGTAAAAAGATTATAATTATATATTTGACTTTACTAGCTTAATTTAATATTATTTTATATAGGAGTTAGGATGAAAAAATTATTAGTCGATGATGAATTTTATAATGAACTAGAAAACTTTGCAGTCTTTATTCCTATAATAGAAGTAAAGGGTACAGATCATATACTTTTTGAAGTAAGAAGTGATAAAATTTCCCAAGCCGGGGAGGTTTCTTTTCCTGGTGGAAGGCTTGAGGAAGGCGAAGATTTTAAGAATTGTGCCATAAGAGAGACTATGGAGGAACTTAACTTAAAGATAGATGATATAGAGTATATGGGATATTCTTCTATGTCTTTAAATGCATCCTATAGGCAGGTCAAAAGTTTTTATGGTAAAATTAAGAAAAATATTGAAGATATAAAGTATAATGAGGAAGTGGCATCTGTTTTTGCAGTAGATATTTTTTATTTGAAAGAAAATCCCCCTACTAAATATAGGGCTAATTATAAGATGGATTTTCCCGAGGACTTCCCTTTTGATAAAATACCTGGTGGAAGAAATTACAAGTTTTGGCCTGGTCATAGGGACTATTATTTTTATGATACCAAGCCTATCATATGGGGTCTAACTGCAAGACTATTAAAGAATTTTATAGAAAGCTGGAATATAGATGAGAGATGATATTAAAAAAAGATTTATAGATTATGGTAATGATAAGGATTCCATAGTCTCTATTTTCTATGTAAAATCTAATACAAACGACGAATTTATAGACCTATACACAGTTGTAGATGAAATAATTATCGGCAAACTTGAAGAAGAGTTAAAATTTTTGTTTGATGATATTATTCTTATTAACAGGATCAAGAATAGCTTTGAAATTGATAAAAACAAGCAGAATTACACAATACTTGAGCTATACAGGGCCTGTGGTGTAAAGATTTCTGAGTCAATCATAGCCAAGGATTTGGCAGAAGATTTTATAAAGAAATTACCTAGTGATATTGAGTTTATCTACAATAAGCCTGGTGAAATTGATCTTAGCCCAAACAAGGATTTTAAGCATGATACTCCAAAAGAATATGAATTTAAGTCATGCGTAGATAATTTCTTCGCCAATGCCATGGAAGTTTCCCTTTATATCAACCAAAAAGATCCGATAGCTGCCTCAATTAAGATGGAAGATTTGCGTAGACAGTTAATCAAGATGTTAAACTTCCACCTAATAGACAAATTTTATGGTCTAAGGAATATGGGCAAGGATGGCTCTAATCTTATCAACGGCCTTAGCAAGGAATACAGGGAGGATTTGGAGTTAAGTTTTAATACCAATGACTTAGTTGATATATATACTTGTCTATTTAAGGCTTGCAATTTATTTAGGAAAGTTGGCATGCAAGAGGCAGCTAATCTAGGCTTTCCTTATAACAAAGAAGCTGATGTCAATACCCTAAAGCTTCTTAGAGATAATTATAGAAAGTTAGAATCTTTTTTAAGGTAGGTAAGGATGAAATTCAAAAAAACAATGCTAATCAGCCTATTAACCCTAGTTTTTCTACTAATGCCAGGAGAAATTTTTGCTGCTCAGACTAGGGTAGTGGGACTTGATTCCAATGTTTCTTCTTATCTTATTGGTAATGAAGAAACAGGTGATGTCTATTACGAAAAAAACGCCGATGAAGCAAGACCAATGGCATCATTAACTAAGCTAATGACTTTTCTCCTAGTGAGGGATGCCATTGAAGAAGGAAAAATCAATCTTAACACATCCGTAAAGGCCGATAAGAAGGCTGAGGAGCTAACAAGTTGGGAATACTCCTCCCTTGGTCTAAAGGAAAAGGAGTCTTACTCAGTTGAAGAACTTCTCCAAGGCCTTATAGCAGTAAGCGGTAATGATTGTGCCTATCTTTTAGCAAAGACAGTAGCAGGTTCCGAAGAAAAATTTGCAACTCTTATGAATGAAAAGGCTAAAGAATTGGGACTATCTAGCCAAAAATACTACAATGCCAGTGGAATAGAAACTAAAGATAATAAGGAAAATCAATCATCAGCAAGAGATTTGTTCAAACTATCTTCCTTTATTGTTAGAAAATATCCTGATATCCTAAGATATTCAACAATGGATGAAGTAAATATTCCAGGAAAGGGCATAAGAAAAACCTCCACTATCCCTCTAAGAAAAGATATAAAGGGAGTTGATGGCCTAAAGACTGGAACGACAGATAAGGCAGGCTATTGTCTAGTAACTACTGTTGATATGAAGGAGCTTGATGGAAGTGATGATTTTAGATGTATAGGTGTAGTTATGGGGGCTGACCAAAAAGACACTAGGGAAAGTGTAATGAGTGATTTGATCTATTACATTTCAAGATTTTATTCCTGCAAGAAGGTCTTAGATGTTAATAAAAGCCTCGATAGTATAGAAGTAGGATCAGCTAAACAAGGCTACATAGAATTATATCCAAAAGAAAATCTATCAATAATCTCCAATGACGATAAGAAAGTTGCTACAAAAATCACCCTCAATAAGGATATTAAGGCTCCAATCAAAAAGGGAGATATCCTGGGTAAGGTTGATGTGTCTTATGATAATAAATACCATGTAGTCGATTTGGTCAGTGGCAGTGATGTCGAAAGAGCTAGCCTTTTTACAAGAATTGTCAGAAATATTGAAAATAATGTTAATTTCTTAGTTGACCTATTGATTGCAAGATAAAAAAGCATATAATAATAAAGGACTGTTTTTTGTCCTTTATATGTATCGGTAGCTCAGCTGGATAGAGCACCGCCCTCCTAAGGCGGGTGTCGGAGGTTCGAATCCTCTCCGGTACACCAAAAGTTGGCTGTTGTTTATCAACAGCTTATTTTTTTATAAAATAGGAGCTAAGATGCTAGAAAACGAGATGATAAATAAAGAAAAATTTAGCGAAGAAGACTACTTTTTTATGGGTGAAGCTATTAATGAGGCAAGGCTTGCAAGATTTATCGAAGAAGTCCCAGTGGGAGCTGTTATAGTCCTAGATGGAAAGATTATAGGAAGGGGTCATAACTATACCTTTAAGGGTAAATCTGCCCTAAAGCATGCAGAAATTATGGCAATCAAAGAAGCAAGTGCCTACATAGATGACTTTAGGCTCGAAAGAGCAACTATGTATGTTACTATGGAGCCATGTTCCATGTGTGCAGGGGCTATAATAAATTCTAGGATAGATAGGCTAGTAATAGGCATAAGAGATCATAAAAGAGGAGCTTGTGGGTCAAATACCAATATAACAGGAGATAGGAGTCAACTTCACTATCTAGACGCAGAATTTGGACTCAGGGATGAAGAAGCCTTGTATGAAATTCAAACTTTTTTTAGGTATCTAAGAGAAAAGAACAAGAAGAAAGATAAATAAAAAAGGACTTTAAGGTCCTTCAAAATTATCAATCATTAATTTCTGCAATAAATTGCCATGAAATGTTGTATTTATCTATCAGAGTTGTAAACAGTTTTTTGTTTACCTTTTGTGGCTCCATAGTAACAGTGGAGTCTTTCCTAAAGTTCATATAGGCTCTGTAAAGATTATCAGAGCTGGTTTCTATTACGACTCTGACATTGTTGCCATTTTTTATCATCCTATCATTAGCAACATCGTATAAGTAAACTCTATTATTATAAATATCAAGATAGGAATTATAAATCCTATTTTTAATGTCTTTTGGATGATTATATTTTTCGAAATCACTATATCTAATTATTTTTTTAGGTTCTTCAATACCAAAGACATTGCAATAATATTTAAGGGCCTCTATACATTTTCCATCTGTAAAAGCTAATCCTACTGCCATAACTATTCCTTTCTGTTCTATACTAATAATTTATCACAATATCAGTCGATAAACAAGCATAGTTAATAATTAAACTAAATGAATTTTTCTATTTAAATATTAGCAAGAAGAGTATAATATTATAAAGTAAACGATATATATTTTGTATAAAGGAGCATAAAATGAAAATTAGCCTTATTGATCCACTAGAAGTTGACAAAAAGATTATTGAAGCTAATAAGAAAAAAATCGAATCTATGGGTCATGACTTCGAATACTTTGAGGAAAGTGCAAAAACTGACGAAGAAAAAATCGAGAGACTAAAAGATACAGATATTGCCATCATAACCAACAAGCCTTTAAGAAGTGAAGTCATAAACAAGACCAACTTAAAATTAATAGATGTTGCCTTTACAGGAGTAGATCATATTGCTCTTGATACTTGCAAAGAAAAGGGCATCAAGGTATTAAATGCAAGTGGTTATTCTGATGATTCTGTAGCAGAGCTTGTCATCGGTCTAACTATTGGAGTTTTGAGAAAGTTTAACGAAAATAGGGAAAATATTTTTAACGCTGGCGACAATTACCTTCTAGGCGAGCTTATCAAGGGCAAGACTTTTGGAGTAATAGGAACAGGCCATATTGGATCTAAACTTATAGACCTACTTTCTGTTTTTGGTTGTAAGATTATTGCTTATTCAAGGACTGAAAAAGAAGAAGTAAGGGCTAAGGGAGTTGACTATGTTGACCTTCAAAGCCTCCTAAAAGAAAGTGACATAGTATCCC
Organism: Anaerococcus tetradius; assembly: GCF_947087635.1. NCBI lineage: Bacteria > Bacillati > Bacillota > Tissierellia > Tissierellales > Peptoniphilaceae > Anaerococcus > Anaerococcus tetradius. The sequence continues at coordinate 35,196 of NZ_CAMUDP010000007.1, read as the reverse complement.
TCCACATTCCAAACAACAAAGAAACCAAGGGATTTTTGGGTAAAGCTGAGCTTGACTTAATGAAAGAAAATGCAGTTCTAATCAATTGTGCTAGGGGAGCTGTAGTAGATAATGACTATATAGCTAAACTTCTCAACGAAGATAAACTTAGGGCAGGTATTGATGTTTTCGATATGGAACCACCACTTCCTGAGGATTATCCACTAAGAAATGCTAAAAATGTAATCCTTACCAATCACGTAGCCTTCTATACCAAGCAAGCTATGGAGATTAGGGCTAATATTGTTTTTGACAACCTTTATAAATATTTAGATGGACAAATTGTTAATGAGATAAAATTATGAGTGATGTAAAAATTGTAGCTATAGCTGGAGGCTCTGCTTCTGGCAAAAGCTCTATTGTAAGAGAAATTGAAGCCTACTTCAAAGATGATTTGATAGTTATTGGTCATGATAACTACTACAAGGCCCACGATGATATAGACTTTGAGCAAAGGGCTAAACTTAACTACGACTATCCAGGTGCCTTCGATAATGATTTATTTTATAAGGATTTATTAAAATTACTCGAGGGTAAGGAAATTGATATGCCCATTTATGACTATAGCAAACATACTAGAAGTGATGAAACTATAAGAGTCAAGCCTACAAAGATTATCCTGATTGAGGGAATCTTAGTCTTGTATGATGAAAGAATCAGATCAATTACCGATACCAAGGTCTTTGTGGACGCTGATAGTGACGTTAGACTTCAAAGAAGAATCCTAAGAGATACTAAGGAAAGGGCGAGGTCTATTGAATCAGTCTTGACCCAATATATTAATCAAGTTAAACCTATGCACGAAACCTATGTAGAACCTAGCAAAAAATACGCAGATATTATTATTCCAAGGGGAGCTAGAAATCTAAAGGGAATTCAAATTTTAAAAAGACACATAAAACATTTGATTGAGGAAGAAAATGAAGGTTGATATAATTGAAACTGATTATGCTTTTATAGAAAGTTATTTAAGTGGCCATTCGTCTATGGGAGCTGATATTTGGGGTGCCCATGATGATGGGGGCGGATATTATATATTTAGGGTCCTTGCACCAAATGCTAATGAAGTTTTTATTAAAGGAGATTTTACATCTTGGGAAAATATCAAGATGACTAAAAATTTCAAATATGGCTATTTTTTCACCAAATTAAAGGCTAAAGTTGGTGATTATTATAAATATGTCATTAACCATGAGGGAAATTTCGTAGAAAAAGCAGATCCTTTTGCTAGGGCTATGGACAAAGAAGGTGATTTTGCAAGTATTATCACAGATGATACTTACGATTTTAATGATTATGACTTCATAAAAAATAGGGATAAGAATTTTGATAAGCCCTTAAATATTTATGAAATTCACATAGGTAGCTGGCTTAGATATGGAAATAGTGTAAACTTCTTAGATATAGTTGACAAACTAGTAGCTTATGTTAAGGAAATGAACTATACCCACGTTGAAATCATGCCTATTACAGAATATCCTTACTACCCATCCTGGGGCTATCAATCGAGCGGATTTTTCGCTACAAGCTCTAGGTTTGGAAGCCCAGTCGACCTAAAGAAGTTTGTCGACATCCTCCATCAAAATGGCATAGGAGTTATCCTCGATATGGTAGCAGTCCATTTTGCAAGCGACTATTTTGGCCTTAACCACTTCGATGGAACTGGTATGTATGAGTCAATCTATCCAGACTTGAAGTATTCTGAGTGGGGCTCAAATAATTTTGATTATTCTAAAGGTCATGTAAGAAGCTTTATGAAATCTGCCTTTTCTTATTGGATTGAAAATTTCCATTTCGATGGAATAAGAATTGATGCAGTTAGCTACATGATCCACTACAATGGCAACAAGTATCGTGGAGTCCACTATGATAATATTAATTTCATAAAAGATCTTAACGAAACAATCCACAAGGCCCACCCAGACGTCATGCTTATAGCAGAAGATTCTTCTGACTATCCGCTAGTAACAGGAAAAGTCGAAGATGGCGGACTTGGTTTTGATTATAAGTGGGATTTAGGTTGGATGAATGATACCCTAAGATATTTTAAGACAGACTCCATCAATAGGATAGACTATCAAGGCAAAATTAATTTTTCTATGTTTTATTTCTACAATGAGAGATTTATTCTGCCATTAAGTCACGATGAGGTAGTTCATCTCAAGGGAGCAATGATTAATAAGATGAGTGGCTCTTATGAGGAAAAATTCAAACAGCTCAAGCTCCTCTACACTTACCAGATGACCCACCCTGGTAAAAAGCTAAACTTTATGGGTAATGAAATAGCAACCTTTGATGAATGGAATGAAAATGCTTCAATAAATTGGGATATATTAAAATTCCCAGTTCACGATGATTTCCATAGATTTATAAAAGACTTAAACAAACTCTACAAGGATGAAAAGGCCTTTTTCGAGAAAGATTATGAGGGTGAAGGCTTTACTTGGAAGGTTGTAGATGATAATATCAATTCTGTCTTTGCCTACGAAAGAAGGGCGGGGGATGATAGATTCCTTGTAGTTTTAAATATGACTAACACCTACAAGAACGCTTATCACATTTACTATGATGAGGATTTAGAATTTGTAGAAGTAATAGATTCCTTATCCGAAAGTTATGGTGGAAGTAGATGGGAAAAGAGAAATATTAGAATAGAGAAAGGAAATAATTTAGTAGTAGAGCTTTGGGAATATGAGGCTCTCGTATTAAGAGTGAGGAAATATGAAAGTTAGAAAACCAATTAATCTATCATGGCTTGTCGAAAAATGGACCTTGATAGATGAAGACTCATATCTAAAGAATATGTGGTTAAATACAGAATCTTTAGATTTTATTAGGATAAACAAGGAGATTCAAACACCTGAAGATATTGAGGAAAATTATATAGATATAGATCAAGATGTGGAAAATTATTTGCTATTGCCAACAGCCGATGAGCTCGACGAGCAAAGACTTAGAGAAGCCTTTGTGGCAAGCCTAAACAAGCAACAAAGAGATAACTTCCAAGATAACTATGAAGGAATTGCTCCTAGAGAGGAATTTCTCGATATAGTCTATGAAGAAGGTCTTGAAGGTGTTTGGAATGAATTTAGAGATAAGGCAGCAGCGGATATATTGCTAAATTGGGCCCTTGAGGAATCAATCCCAGTTAATAAGGATATGGAGACAATTAATATAAACAGATTATGAGATTAAAGAAGATATTTTACCCCTTGGCTATGGCTTTCTTATTAGCAGCTTGTGCCAATGGATCAAAGGATAAGGAAACTAAAGAAGAAGTAAAGTCCAATCAAGTTAGTCAAGCAGAAGACCAAAAGGACGCCGAGGATGATAAGTCAGATGAGAATGAAATCGACGCAGATTTAGATGACTCAGAAGAGCTTCCAAAACTAGATAAGACCTACTATGAATATTTCGATACTGTTACAACTATACTTACCTACTCTAAGGATAAGAAAAGTTTCGATAAGCATTGCAAGCTTTTGGAAAAGGAACTTGATAGATACAACAAGCTTTACAATTCTTACGATAGTTTTGATGGAGTTAACAACTTTAGAACAATAAACGATAAGGCGGGTATAGAACCTGTTAAGGTAGACCCTGAAATTATCGAATTGATAGAATATTCTGAAAAGATATATGACCTAACTGGTGGAACTATCAACATAGCTATGGGTTCCTTATTAGGTTTGTGGCATCAATATAGGGAAATGTCCATAGATCATCCTGAAAAGGCTGCCATCCCAAGTGAAAAAGAACTTACAGAAAAGGCAAATCATAAAGATATAAATTCTATAGTAATAGATAAGAAAAACTCTACAGTTTATATAAAAGACCCAGATGTACAAATCGACATAGGAGCTATAGGTAAGGGTTTTGCTACTGAAAAAATAGCAAAAAAACTCAAAGAAGCTGGCTTTACTAAGGGGATAATCTCTGTAGGTGGAGATGATGTTATTATTGGAGATAACCCAAACAACAGCCAAGGTCTCTGGAAAATTGCAGTCCAAAATCCCTTCTTGGACCAAAAAGATAAGCCATATTCTTCTATAGTTTCAGTTAAAAATACATCAGTCGTAACCAGTGGTGACTATCAAAGATTTTTCACAGTAAATGGCAAGAATTATCACCATATAATCGACCCTGCCACAAGATATCCTTCTACTAGATGGAAGTCAGTTTCAGTACAAGCTGACAGTATCTCCCTAGCTGATAGTTTATCCACATATTTCTTTATAATAGATCATGAAACAGGTCTAAAGAAGGCAAGGGAAAATAAGGTAGAAGCTTATTGGATAGACCCAGAAGGAAACGAATTTAAGACAGACGGCTGGAAGGCAATGGAAGATGAATAAGAAAAAATAAAGGAGGCAGAAATCTGTCTCTTTTTTGGGTTGGATAGATTAAATAAAAGAAAAATCCAAGATTATTTTAAGTCAGAAAGTAAGTAGAATACTTAGGTCATGGAAAGGCTAATTGAGAATTTTTTTAAAAACATCGAGAAATCTTTTCATAAAACATTTAGTAAATGTTGGTATTTAAGGACTTTTGCCCTTAGAAAATAAAATTAGCTAAGCCTAATAAAAAATTTTTTTAGCATCTTTTCATCTTATAAAATCTTGGTATAATACTTAGATAATGATTGGAGGTCAATATGAAAGAAGCTTTTAATAATGATAAATATATAAAATTGCAGTCTGAAAAAATTGAAGAGAGAATTTCGCACTTTGACAAACTCTATTTGGAATTTGGAGGAAAGCTCTTTGATGATGCTCATGCATCAAGGGTCTTGCCTGGATTTTTGCCAGATTCTAAGTTGAGAATGCTCAATAATTTGAAGGATAAGGCAGAGATAATCATAACTGTAAATGCTAATGACATCGAAAACAATAAAATCAGAGGTGACAATGAGACATCTTATGACCAAGAGAGCATAAGACTAAAACAAGCCTTTGAAGATTTCGGTTTCAAAGTAAGTGGTATAATAATTACCCAATTTGATAATCAAGCCAAGGCTATTAAGTTTCAACAATACTTGGACAATCTAAATATCCCAAACTATAAAACCTATAATATTGAGGGATATCCAAATAATATTGACCATATTATATCCAAGGATGGTTTTGGAAGAAATGAAAGACTAGTTACTACAAGACCCCTTGTAGTAATCACAGGACCTGGTCCAGGTTCAGGAAAAATGGCAACTTGCCTATCACAAATGTACCTTGATCATGAGGCAGGAATAAATGCAGGCTATGCCAAATTTGAAACCTTCCCAATTTGGAATATCGCCCTAAAACATCCTGTAAACATGGCATATGAAGCTGCCACAGCAAATCTTGATGACGTAAATATGATAGATCCATATCATCTTGATGCCTATGGAGAACTTGCTGTAAATTACAACAGGGATGTCGAAGCTTTCCCAATACTAAAGAAGATGTTCGAAAAAATCATGGGGGCTTGCCCTTACAAATCACCAACTGATATGGGTGTAAATATGGCAGGCTTTTGCATAGAAGATCAAGAAGGTGTAAGTCGTGCTAGCAAGGAAGAGATAATTAGAAGATATTACAATACTCTTATTGATTATAGATATGCCAAAGAAAGCTACCATGCAGTAGAAAAAATCGAGATGCTAATGAGCCAACTTGGAATCACTCCTTTAGATAGGACTGTTGCAGTTAAGGCTAGAGAAAAAGCTAAAGCAAATAAGACTGAAGCCTTTGCTATAAGACTAGAAGATGGTGAGATTATTACTGGCAAAAAATCTGACCTCCTATCTGCTCCATCAGCTTGCATTCTAAATGCCCTAAAAAAATTGGGTAATCTCGATGATGATATCCTTCTAATATCACCTCATATTATAGAGCCAGTATCAAATCTAAAGACCAAGTCCCTTGGAGGAGTTGAAACCTCACTAACAGCAAATGAGATGCTCATAGCCCTATCAATTTCAGCAACAACCAATCCTCTAAGTCACATGGCAATGAAGCAAATTACTAAGTTAAGGGGACTTGATGCCCATTCAACTGTAATTTTAAGTGACTCACAAAGGTCCATGCTAAGAAAACTTGGCCTAAACTTTACCCAAGACCCAATCTTACACCATGATGATTATGAATATTAAAAAAAGGAGCTTTAGGCTCCTTTTTTAATGGAAAATTTATTTTTTACTATTTGTATCATCGTATTCTATATAGTTAAAATAGTGGTCGACTTCATTTAGGTCGGCATTTTGATAGATTGTTTTCATCCCCTCATTCATTTCTCCTATTAGGGCTAGGATAGAAACTCTAAAGGAAGCTTGACCGAACATTTTATTTGATATATTCATCTTTGCCTGCCTAATAAGTTTATTGTTGGCTAGGCTTTTGGCAAGGTCTACTCCTGTAATTTTGGGTTTTTTGGTTATAAATATTGAAAAATAGTCGAGGAGATCTCTTAGGGTATTGACTTTCCTTACCAAATGTTTGTAGGCTAGGTTAACTGGAAGTCCCTTTGTTTGGACTAAGCTATCAAAAAATTTCTGTTTTGAGCCATCTTTTTCAAGTTTTATAGAAGAAGAAACTACATCGAATGTCTCATTTATCTCATCTTTTGCGTAATCAAGTATAGCATCAACAAAATCATATGACGGATCATTAATATTTTCTATCATTTTTTCAACAAAAGGAGGTTTTTTCTCATTTGTTGTTGACCTATATTGGTAGATATAGTTGGCAAAATCATAAAAAGTATGGCCTTCATCATCTATGGGCATAGCAAAAATCTTCTCAGTAATTTTATCCATAGATGAAATAAGGAAATGTGGAGTAAGGACCTTTTCTGCTTGACCAAGGATTTCATCAATTGCATCTTCTATACTTGTAGCTTTAATAAACAAGGTATTCATCAAAGCCTTGATTCTAAATTCATAATTATAGTTGAGATTGCTTATTACGATTCTTCCTACATACTTACTATAAATTGGAAAGTAATCGGCAATCATAGGAAAGACTACTTTGTTCATGTAGTTGTTATAGGGAATGTCTTCGCCAGTTCTTGCCTTTAGGCTATCTATAAGCTCTTTTTTAAAACTTATCTTATCAAAAAAAGGGTTGTTGGCTTGAATCCTTATATAATTGTGAATCACATCCCTAAGGCTTAATTGGTTGGTCATGGTGTGGACTATGGCATCATCTACCTCGTGGACTTGACCAAAATGATCAGTATAAGAAAAACTATCAATCAGTTCGGTCGTAACATAAATCGAAAAGGCCTTGTCTGTTGATGTATTATTATGAATAAGAAGGTGCCTTATAGGAAGTGGGTAGGTTATAGTAGAACCGGTTTGGATATCATAGATTGTATTATTTTCTTCGCTAGTGTACTTGGCGGTTCCGTTTTCATGAAGATGGCCTGTAAATATAAACTTAACGCCACAATCCGCCAATATTTCAATCGGAGTTTTTTGATTAATCCTAGGGTCTTCATCAGTAAATTTATCCCTCCACTCCTTGATGATAAAAGGAGAGAAGGCCAGTTCTTGATTTCTAAAATTAGGCAAGAAAGCATGGTGGGCTACTACAACTACCATATCCTTTCTTTCTTTGGCTTCATCAATTTTTTTAATGACCCATCTGAGCATCTCTATGTTGATTGATCCTGGAATGTTTTCCCTGTCATCCCTGTGCTTTTCCTCAGAATCTGCCGAGTAAATAGAAGTATCAAGCATAATAATAGAAACGCCATTGTCATTAAGATGTTCTTTTTTTATGCGAGCAAGGTATGAAAAATACCCTTGGGCATAGTAGGAGTATTGGTCAGCTCTCCCATATTGCTTGTTTATCCTATCCAAATAATTTTTAAAAATTAGGCTATCCCTATAAAATTCTAAGATGGAATCATCATCATAGACAAAATCATAGATTTGTTCAAACTCTCTGGGACTTACACTTCTTGCAGGTTTATCCTTGGAGAAATCAAAGGCTCTGTGGTTATTTAAGTCATGATTGCCAGGAATCATTAGGACTTTTCTATCAGGGTCTTTATCCTTCCAAGCTTTAAGGTAAGTAGCAACTAGTTGATGCGACTTGTATTCTCCTTCTTTTGCCAAATCTCCCGGAAGAATTAGAAACTTACTATTTGCCCTGTCGACAATTTCCAAAGCCCTCTTAAAAAGGGCCTCGCTTTCTACGACTAATTTCCTTTCTACTTTAAGTTCTTTAATAAATCTTTCGCTAGGGCCAATGAGCTCTCTTGCCAAGACATGGGGATCTGAAATAATTGATATATCAAAATCTGTTATAGATTTATTATTAATATTATTTAATCTGGTCATAAGGATATTATACTTATTGCTTATATAATTACATCATATTTAGTAAATACTTTTTAATTTGAGAAATTTATGGAGCCTTCTTATTATCTATCATTTAAAGTTTGTATAATTGAGTAAAGAGAAAGAAGTAGTAAAATATTTATAGCTTAATTTTTTTTATTAAGTGAAAGGAATTTTATGGAAATTAATAAAAATTTGAGAAAGATTATTGAATTAGTCTTTATGAGTGCCCTAGTAAGCCTTATTATATTCGCATCGAATATATCCTTACTAATACTGGCTACTGCTCCTGTACTTTTAAGTATCTATCTCTTTAAGAATGGCTTTGCCGAATTTATTTTACTAGGAATTACTAGTTTGATTTTTGGACTTATGTATATGAGTCTTAGTGAAGCTTGTATGCTTACGCTTGCAATATTTTTAGTATGTCTAATCTTATCCCTTCCTATAAAGTATATAAGAAGTGATAAGCTACAGATTCTTACAAGTTTTGTTCTTGTAAGCCTTGTCTTGATAGGTTTTTATACATATGGTCTAATGAAAGAAAAAGTTGATTTCGATAGTTTGGCTAGGCAAGTCAAGCTTTTTGTCGAATCTTCTATTGATTATAAGATGGATATAGAAATTTATAGGGCAAGTCTTAGCCTATATCCAGCTATCTTTGCATTTTTTTCTTTTATTTATACCTTGCTTGCCCTTAAACTAATTAGAAATTATGCTAGTATAAAACTTGATGGTTTTAAGGATTTGACTAAGGTAAATGAGCAAAGGATAAGCTATAAGGATCTTTTTATTATTGGACTTGCTTGTGTTTTAGCTTATGGATTTTCTTATTTATTTAAGCTAAATATGACCTATGCATCTTTAAATATTATTATGATTTTCCTAGAGCTTTTGGCTTTTAATGGATTTTCTCTTTATGATTATATGATTGCAAAATCTAATATTCCCTTATCTAGAGGCTTCCAGTGGTTTTTCGTCATTATTTTAATACAATTCTTGCTAATTTTTTTCGTGATTTTAGGATTTATTGATATAATACTAGATATAAGAAAGAAAAGGAGCTTAAATGAAAAATAATGATGAGTATGTAGGGTTAAATAATATTATTGCTATAATGGCTCTTCCTAGTATAGCTTCTATAGTTTTATTTTATTTTAACGAGATTATCGGTTCTATTTCCATAATCCTCAGCATCCTTCTTTACTTCTTTTTGACTAAGATTAACAAAAAGAAGAAGGATGATTTGCAAGCATATGTCGATCAAATGAATGTTTCTTTTGATAGTATAACCAAAAACGTAGTATTCGAGATGCCTTTTCCTATTGTTATCGTAGAAGACGATAGGACAATCAAGTGGCACAATACTTATTTTAGGGACTTGTTTGACAATAAGTCTATAGTAGGAAATAAGATAGAAGACTTCTTGCCAGAATTTGCTGATTTTGATTTTAAGGAAGATGGTCTAAGGACTCCTAGAAATATAAACATCAAGGATAAAGTCTTGCAGTTTTATTATCAGACTATAATCAATGACGAAGATGGTAAATCTCAGACTTTTCTTTATGGTATTGATAATACTTATGATGAGTCAATCAAAAAGTTGTTTAAGAATAAGAGACTTGTCTTCTACTCAGTCTTTATAGATAATTACGAAGATATCAGAAACGCAACTCAATCAATTGATAGACCTGCTGTTTTAGGAGAAATCGACAGGGTTATCAATGAATATTTCAAAACATATGATGGTATAATCCGCAAGTATGAGAATGACAGGTTCATGGTCATTAGTGAATATCAAGATTATAGGAAAATCTATGAGTCTAAGTTTTCAATTCTTGATCAAGTTAGAAATATCCAAAAGGGTAATAGCCTTCCACCAACTCTTTCTATAGGAGTTGGTATAGCAGGAGCTAAGCCTTCTGATATTTATTCTGATTCGAGAGAAGCAGTCGACATAGCCCTATCTCGTGGAGGAGATCAGGCGGTAGTAAAACTTGAAGATAATTATGAGTATTTCGGTGGAAAGACCAAGGCCATAGAAAAGACCAGTAAGGTTAGATCTAGGGTAATATCTCAAGCCTTAAAGAGGATGATGCAATCATCTCCAGATATTTATATAATGGGTCATAACAATCCTGATATGGATTCTTTTGGTTCATCCCTAGGAGTTTATGAGGGTGCTTACCACATGGGTAAGGAGGCCTACATTGTCCTAGACGAAGTTACAAAGCCAATCGAAAATATGTATCAAAGAGTAACTAGTGAGTTAAGTGAGCTAAGGGCTAACATCTTGACAGAAGATGAAGCACTTGCTAAAATTAGTCCACAGTCTCTGATTATAGTAACCGATAACCATAGGAAAAATTCAACAGAAGCACCAGCTCTTCTTGATAAAAACGACAATATATTTATTATCGACCATCATAGGAGGGGCAAGGATTATATAGCAAATGCAACAATTTCTTATATAGAGCCTTATGCTTCAAGTGCATCAGAGCTTGTAACTGAAATATTATCCTATCTTGACGAGGACTTTAGGGCGAGAACGCCTGTAGCGGAAAGTCTTCTTGCGGGAATTACAGTTGATACCAAAAACTTTGTCTACCAGACAGGGGTAAGGACTTTTGAAGCTGCTTCAATTTTAAAAAGATGGGGAGCAGATTCAGTATATATTAAGAGAATGTTTAAAGATGACTTTGAAATAGTAAAATATAAGTCAGAGGTTATAGCTGATTCATTTATTGTTAATGACTCAATAGCCATAGCCCACTTTAATAGAGATATCGATGGATCAACCCTCATAGCTTCGCAGGCTGCGGATGATTTGTTAAATATAAAGGGAGTCTTGGCAAGTTTTGTACTTACCATATCCAATAATAAAATTCACATATCAGGTAGAAGCTTAGGCGATATATCGGTACAATTAATACTAGAGCGTATCGGTGGTGGCGGTCACTTAACAGCTGCTGCGACCCAATTAGATATGAGCATGGAAAATGCTGAAGACATGTTAAGAAAAGCAATTAATGAATATTTAAGAGAGGAAGAAGAAAATGAAAGTAATACTAACAGATAATATTGTAAGAGTTGGCGTTAAGGGAGACCTTGTAGAAGTAAAGTCAGGATATTTTAGAAATTTCCTTGACCCACAAGGAAAGGCTGTAAAGGCTACAAAAGAAAATATGGCTGAACTTGAAAAGATGAGAGAAGAATTAAAGAAAGAAGAAGCTGAAAATAGAAAAGAAGCTGAAGCTCTTAAAGAAAAAATCGAAGCTTTAACTCTTACAAAGAAAGTTAGAGCTGGAGAAGACGGCAAACTTTTTGGATCAGTAACAAACAAAGACATCGCTGAAAGCCTAGCAAAAGAAGGTATCGAAATTGACAGAAAGAGAATCGAACAAGTAGAAAAAATCAATGGACTTGGTGAGTTCGTTCTTAATGCTAGACTTTATGAAGGAGTTAATGCTGATCTTAAAGTAAACGTAGTAGCTGAGGTAGAATAATGACCGAGGGCCTAAGGCCCCTACCAAATGACTTCTTAGCAGAGCAAGGAATAATCGGAAGTATTCTCGCCAAAAACGAGACTTTTGATAGTGTAAATCAAATTATAAAACCTGTAGACTTTTATGATTCTAGAACGCAGAGGATATATAAGTCCATCATCAAGATGTTTGAAAAAGACATCAAGGTAGATGAGATTTCTTTGATATCCCAGCTGAAAGATGAAAATATATTACAAGAAGTTGGAGGGGAGGAGTTTATCACTGAGATTACCCTCTCCTCATTTTATACTCCAAATGTCGATACATATGCCAAATCAGTCAAAGAAAAATCTATTCTAAGGAGTCTAATAGGGGCGAGTGAGGATATTATCGATCTAAGTTACAGGCACGAAGAAAAAATTGAATCTATTTTATCAACTGCTGAATCAAAAATTTTTGAAGTTTCTCAAGATAATCACAACAAGGGTCTGGTAAGATTATCTGAAACCATGGAAGAGACCTTACAGATGATAAATGAACTAACCCTATCTGATGGCAAGATTACAGGTGTAACAACTGGTCTTGAGACAGTGGATAATAAGCTTTCTGGTCTCCAACAATCTCAATTGATCCTCCTTGCAGCAAGACCTGCTATGGGTAAGACTGCTTTGGGTCTTACTATGGCTTGGAATGCAGCCAAGGCTGACAAATCAGTTGCCTTTTTCTCTCTAGAGATGTCAACCTACCAACTAAATCAAAGACTTCTGTCAATGGTTTCGGTTGTAAAACTTGAAAATATCATTAATGGTTCTATTAGGGATGAAGATTGGCAACTTCTAATTCACGCAACCAAATTAATTAGATCAAAGAACATCTTTGTCGATGAAACTCCAGGTATTACCCTTTCTGAGATGCGAAGCAAGCTTAAAAGACTAAAAGCAGAAGTTGGCCTTGACCTAGTTGTGATTGATTATCTCCAACTTATGCAAGCAGATAGCAGACAAGAAAATAGGCAAAATGAAATCGCTTCAATATCTAGGGGCCTAAAAAGTCTTTCTAAGGAACTTAACTGCCCAATTCTTTCCCTTGCCCAACTATCTCGTGAGGCAGACAAGAGGGCTGATCATAAGCCAATTCTTTCAGACCTTAGGGAATCTGGAGCTATCGAGCAGGATGCTGATGTCGTAATGCTCTTGTATAGAGACGACTACTATGATGAAGAGGATAATCCAAATATAGCTAAGCTTATTTTTGCCAAGCATAGAAATGGTGCAACAGGCGCAGTCGAATTATTCTTCAACAAGCCTTGCACAAGCTTTAGAGACCTAACCCAAAGAGAGCAAAATGCCTAGGATATATCTACAAAAAATGAATATGGCAACTGCAAAGCTCGTTAGAGAATGGACAGATTTTAATGATCCAAGGCTTATTGGCTACAATTACGCCAAGCTATCAGACTTTGAAATAAAATTATGGTATGGATCTATTACAACTCCAAGGAGAAAGTATTTTGCAGTAAAAAAATTAGATGATGATAGATTTATTGGCTTTATAGGTCTTAAACAGATTAACCCCATAACAAGAAGAGCGAAACTTGGTATAGTTTTTGATAGTGCCTATGTTTCCATGGGCTATGGGACGGAGGCAATAAAACTTCTTTTGGATAAGGCCTTTAGTGATTATAAGCTAAGAGAAGTAAGTCTTGAGGTAAATTTATTTAACGAGAGAGCCTACAGGGCCTATAGGAAGTGTGGTTTTAAGCAATTGGATTCAAGCACAGAAGTTTTTGAAAACCAAAATATAGACATGGATGAGAGGTATTTTGTCGATAAATCTGGACTGATTTATTCGAAAATACTTACGATGATGATTACAAAGGATGATTATTATGGACTTTAAGATGCAAGATTTAAAATTAGATATGGGTACGACACCCTTGGAAAATATGTTCTTGAATACCTATATCCAAATGGCGGACGGGGATGCTATTAAGGTCTATTTGTTAATATACAAGGATTGCTACGCCTACCAAAGGGTAGACGTAGAAAAAATCAAAAGACAGTTAAGATTTAGCGATGAGAGGTTCCAAGAAGCTGTAGATTACTGGGTGAATATGGGAATATTCAGGCAAAAAAGAGCCGACAATGGAACAGATTTTATAGAGATAGTATCTCTTAGACAAATGTATTTTGGAGATAGCGTAGACAATCAAACAAGCGAAGCTGCCTACGATTTAGCCCAAAGAAAGTCTATTATGTTTACTAATATCGAAACAATCATTGATAGAAACCTCACACCAGCTGATATAACAAGGATTCAAGAAACAATCCTTGAATATAATTGTGACCCAGAACTTGTCACAGAGGCCTTTAGCCAGGCTAAGCAAAGTGGAAATGTTGATGTAAAATACGTCATGGGCTTTATCAAAACTTGGCGTGATCAAAACATATCTTCCCTAAATGATTTGAGGATGAAAGAAGAAAGAGATAAGCTTCTTAGGGCAAAGTCCCCACGCCAATATAGAAGAAAGGCTAATCCTAAATCAGGAAGACTCACTCCAAGGTCTGAAAGTGATATATCTTCCTTTATCCAAAGACGTAAAGAGGAAAGGCTTAACAAAATTTTAGAACAAAGGGGTGAGGAAGTTGACTCCTAGTCAAAAGGCAAGTGCCATTCTAGCGCAAAGAAGAGAAAATGACAAAAAAGAGCAGAGGATGAGGATTGAGGAAGTCTATAAAAAAGTCCCTCAAATCAAAGCCCTTGATAAGCAAATCAAAGAGCTAGGCTTTAGAACTCTAAGTCGTATAGCTTGCGGAGCTGATACAAGCGAGGATGAAGCAAAGATTTTGTTTTTGACTGAAGAAAAAAAGAGAATCCTAGCCGAAAATGGCTTTGCAGATGATTATATGGACATCAAATATTATCACGATAAGTGCAAGGATACTGGCTTTGTTGGAACAAAGATGTGTACTTGCAGGAAGCAGTTGATAATTGATCAAAAATATGACCAATCAAATATCAAAAACCAAATATCAGAAGAAAACTTTTCCTCCTTTAACATAAACCTATTTTCCAAAAACACTAACAAGATCTATGGGGTAAGTCCTTATGAAAATATCACTTATGTTATAGCAGGGCTTAAAAAATTTATCAATAATTTTGCCTACGAAACAGGCAATATCTATATCTATGGAGATGTAGGAAGGGGCAAGACCTTCCTAGTTAATTCCATAGCCAAGGAGATTTTGGATAGGAATTTCTCTGTTGTCTATATGACCTCAACCAAACTTTTTAAATTCCTAAACGACTATCTTTATGCCTTTGAAGATAGGAGAGAAAATCTCGAAGAAAAATATAGACTGATTTTCGACTGCGATCTTTTGATAATCGACGATTTGGGAGCTGAAGCCAGTCGCCAATCCGATAGGGCGAATCTTTTTGATGTAGTAAATGAGAGGATGAATGAGGGAAAACCCATAATTTTCTCATCCAACCTCAATGAAGAAGCCTTAGAAGAATTCTATGGAGCAAGGATTTTCTCAAGGATAATGGGCAACAATAGTAGAATTTATGAGATATTCGGCGAAGATTTGAGATTGAGGTAAAAATGCTAGTAGTAGACAAAGACCAAATGAAAAAAATCGATCAGTATGCAATAAATATATTAAAAGTACCATCCATCTGCCTGGTAGAAAGGGCAGCCCTTGCAGTGTTAAAAAACATCAACCTAGAAGTAAGGTCGACCTTTGCCATAGTAGTTGGATGTGGAAATAACGGAGCTGATGGTCTCGCCCTCGCAAGAAATCTCCTTGCCATGGGTAAGTATGTTGAGATATATATAGTAGGAAATATGGACAAGGCAACTGAAGACTTTAAACAAAACTTAGAAGCTTGTAAGAGGCTAACTGATAAAATCTATCCTATAGTAAGCATAGAAGACTTATCTAACATGGAAAAAAATCTCGAAGAAGTTTCTACCATAGTCGAAGGCCTCTTTGGCACAGGCCTAAATAGGACAATCCAAGGAGTCCCTGCCTATGTCATAGCTCTAATTAATAGATGTCTTAAATACACTATATCAATAGACCTACCATCAGGTCTTGATGCAAGCACTGGCAAAAAATGGGGAGAAGTAGTTGATTGTGACCTAATAGTAAGTATGCAGCTTATGAAAAAGGGAATCTACGAAAGAATAAATCTTAGAGAAAAATGCCTAGTAGAAGATATAGGCATACCTCAAAAGGCAATAGATGCTGTTATGAAATAATTGAAAGGTGGATAGGGGTTGTTAAAACAACCTCTTTTATTATGGAAAAAGAAATTATACTTTACTTACTTTTAATAAACATCCTAGCTTTTGTCCTTACAGTATATGACAAACTAGCAAGCAAAAAATTTAGGAAAAATAGGATAAGGGAAAATATCCTCATCCTTGTTGGATTTTTGGGAGGAGGCCTTCTTATGTATATAACAATGAAAATAATAAATCACAAGATTAGGCATAAGAAATTCATGCTAGGCCTTCCTCTAATCATAATAATCCACTTTGTAATCATCTACCTAAGCTATAGCAATATCAAATAATAATAGATACTATGACATCTTCCACCAGACCAAGATTATATCTATAAGAAGATTTAACAAAAATCTGCCAGTGATTTTGATTAAAATATAAAATTATATATGCTACTAGCTTTTCTAGAAAAGTTAACTTTTATTGACTATTAAGTCATTTATGTTGTATTATATACTTGTAAAGATACGCGAGCAACTAGAGATATAAAATTAAAAGTAAAAATAATAATAAAATAACTAGGAGGAATCATGAAAGAGAATCTCGGTAAGCGACTCAGGCATACCTTTTTCCTTATGGCAATCTTATTAGGTATTGTCGTAACAGGAACAAGGTCGGAGGCGACTATCCACCAACCCAACAACAAAGACCCTAATAATTTGTATGTAATAAAAAATTCGGGAGAAAGACTTCAAGTCTATACTGGATCGCCAGATCCAAGTAAGAAGGATGGAAGAGGATATGCACCTACAGGACTTCCAGCTGAAGATTGGAGTTTCTGCTTGCAGGAAGGAAAGTCTACACCGAACTACAATCCTAATAGCCCACCTCACTTTAGCAAATTGATGATTCCAGGGGCTAATGCAGATGAGATGGCTAGGTATTTTAATAGCCATGGGCAATATTTAGGTTTGTTCAATAGGATCGACAACGTAAGCCCAGATAAGTTGTATTCCTCCATATCAGATAAGTTCAAGGGAGGCCATACTCCTAGGGCTGATGAATACACTAACTACAACCAGATTAGAAACTTACTCTATATCTATGCAACTGACCCAAAAGACTATCGAAAATCGCCTGAAGGAGATAGGATATTCTGGAATGTAATCCAGAGAAAGGTTTGGGAATATTGTAACTCCAGAAGAACTTTTAAATCTACTAAAGGCGATGTACAAAATGTTATAAATGGAGTTGACTCAATAGTTTATAAAGCTGGCAAGGTAAACGACCATAATGATAACAACATTAATGAAGATAGGATGATACCAAGATATATCAAAGCTAGGCTAAATGTCTACGACTCTGCCTTTGTATCTGGAAAGGGAGTACAAAATACTGTAAGCCTTGATATGGAATACCAGACAGAAAGGATTGAATTTAATAAGACCAATGTCAATGGTATCAACCTAGCTGGTGCTAAGTTTAAGATAACTAAAGAGAAAAAAGAAGATGTGGACATCTACAAGATTCATGGAAATGACCCAGAACCAGTTGGCTCTTCAAGGGAATTTACCTCTGATGATAGGGTACACTACGAAGAAATGCGCGAAGGTACCTATCTAGTCCAAGAAATTGAAACCCCTAGAGGCTTTGTCAAAATCCCTGATTTTAGGATAAAGGTTACCGTAGGTGGGGGGGTAGAATTAGTTAATCCTAGTGCCGAGGTAATGAAGTATGTTTCCAAAAATGGAAATAGAGTTAATATAAAGAATAAATCAAATGAAGTAGGAGTGAGGGAAGTATCCTTTACCAAATATCTTAGCAACTATAAGTTTGCACATGGGGCAGAGATTGAAGTTTATGATACAACAAATAACCAAAAGATAGCCCAATGGACAACAAACTCTCCTACGACATACACTTCTAATACTATTAGATTAAGCCTAAAGACCGGCAAAAAATATAAGTTTGTAGAAAAGAAAGCTCCTTTTGCTCATAAGACTGTAGAGTTCTTCTTTACAGTTCCTAAAAATCCAAATGAAGATATAATTCTCCACGATGTTGATGGCAATAAAATTTATAATATAAGTGGTCATCAGAACATAAATGTGGCAGTAGTCGATGACCAACAAACAAAGAAAAAGGTTAAAATCAAGAAACTATCTGAGGACAATAAGCTCCTAGCTGGTGCTAAGTTTAAGATATATGTAGAAGGGAGAGATGACCAGACCCAAACTTGGGATAGCCAAACTTCGGATAAGGAGATTGAAGTCTTTGCCAATGAGGAATACGTCCTCGAGGAAGTCAAGGCACCTGGTAGACTAAAAAAAGTTGATAAGTTTAAGTTCAAGGTTGATGATAAGGGAAAGATCCAAATCGTTGGCAATAAACCAGATGAAGTAAGTGTTTCTGGTAATGCTATTTCCATAGTCAACAAGAGGCCTAGCAAATATAGGATAGGTTTTGCTAAACTTGTAAGCGTATCGCCTTTAAAATATCTAAGCAATGCAAGATTTGAACTTTACAATTCTACCACCAACCAAAAGGTAGAAGCATGGAGCACTAGACCTTGGATAACTCATTTTGAAGTAGCTCCAGGTTCTTACACCCTAAAGGAAACAGAATATCCAGCAGGCTACAGGAAAATAAAACAAGATATAAAATTCACAGTGGATATAGATGGAAATGTGATGGTAGAGGATTATAACAAAAGAATATCTACAGGAAATAACGTAGAAGGCTTGTTATTATCCCCTAATACACCTTCTTCCACCAAGCAATGGGAGGGCGAAATCCCAATACTCTATATCTTTGACCATGAACTTGAACCTAAAAAGCTAACAATATCTAAAATAGATTATAATGGTGCTCACGTTGGTGGAGCTAAGTTTACGATTAGGGATATAGAAACTCAAAGGCAAATTGATATAGGAGATCATTCCGATGATGATACTACCAAGGATACCTATCTTGACAAAGACGTCGATGTAACTTTAAGGTACGAGAGAACTTACGAGATAGAAGAATATGAGGCTCCTGTGGGCTATGAGAAGATTAAGCCATTCAAGTTGAAGGTTGATGAGAAAGGAAAGCTATCCCTAATCGACAACAATAATGGTGATAATGTGAAGCTTGATGGAGATAAATTGATTATGAAAGATCCTTTTGTTGCCTACAACATCGGCTTTAAGAAAGTCAACCACAAGAACCAAGTCTTGCCTGGAGCCAAACTAACACTTTATAGCAAAAATGGCAACAACTGGACATGGAATTATACATGGACAAGTGAGCAAGCTGATAAGATTCAGGGCTTGTGGCCAGGAACTTATAAGATTGTTGAGGAATCTGCTCCTGCAGGATATGACAAAGCGGGCGAATTGATCTTTAAGCTAGCCATGGATGGCACGGTTACTACTTTAAGCAACAACTCAAATATAAGCTTAACTAATAAGACATTCACCATCAAGGACAATCCTAAGGATAAGGATGTAACTATCTCCAAGATTGACCCTAAGGGAAGAAAGTTAATAGGAGCTAAACTTACAATCTATGACACTGAAGATTTGACAAAATCTGTCGGTACTATAACCACAGGCAATCAAGATCAAAGTATTAGACTGAAACACCACAAGAGATACAAACTTGTAGAAACTTCTGTTCCAGAAGGTTTTAATAAGATTAATGACCTAGAATTTGAAATTAATGGTGATGGAAATGTTGTGGTCCTTGGAAATCGAACTGATGCACGAGCTGATGGAAGCAAGTTAATCGTTGAGGATCCACTCAAGCCATGGAATGTAAAATTCAAGAAATTGGATGAGAAAAAGGTAGCCCTAAGTGGAGCGAGGTTTGAGGTTTGGAAGGAAGACGGTAGCGAAAGAGTAAATGCTTGGAACACGACCTCAAGCGAGACAAGCGTTCCATTGACAGAAGGTAGCTACAAGATTAAGGAAGTTACAACTCCAAATGGCTACCAACAACTCAAAGAATTTATTGTAGATGTAAGCCTCAAAGGAAAAGTTTCCCTAAGAAATAATGACAGTAATGTAGCGATAGTTAATGACCTTGTAACCATGACCAATCAATTGAAGGAGAAAGATGTAGTTATATCCAAGGTTGATTATTGGGATAGAAATCTTGCTGGTGCAAAGTTCGAACTTTATGATACAGAAGATCCTAGTAAGCTATATGCAAGTTTCACAAGCGAGAAAACCGACAAACAAGTCAAACTAAAACACAAGAGAACATACCTAGTCAAGGAAACTCAAGCTCCAGCAGGGCATGACAAAGTCTCTGACTTTAAGCTTAGTGTAGGAGCTGATGGTACTTTGTCACTTGTTGATAATAATAATGGGGATAATGTTAGACTTGATGGAAATAAGCTTATTGTTAAGGATACCTACCAAACATATGATGTTCAAATAAAGAAGGTTGACAAGAATGGAAATCCTCTGGTAGGTGTATCACTTGCGATTTATTCCTACAATCCGACAAGAGATGGTTGGGACTGGAACCATAATTGGAACAGTTCAACAAATCCACAAACTTGGGGCTTGTGGCCTGGAGCTTACAAGATTACTGAAACTAAAGCTCTTGATGGCTACTACACCATTAATGAATTTATCTTTGATCTTGCAGATGATGGTAGTGTAAAACTAAGAGGAAGTAATGAGAATGTCAAAATAAATGGCAAGACGGTAGAGATAACCAACAAGCCAAATGAGAGAGAGTTGACAATCAAAAAGCAAAACCCAGCTTCTGAAAATCTAGCTGGTGCAATCTTGGAGTTTTATGATACAGCTAATCCTGATACAGTTTATAAATCTATAACAACTACTGATAAAGAACAAACTATCAAGATTAAGCATGAGAAAACTTACTTGGTCAAGGAAAAATCAGCTCCTGAAACTTACGACAAAATTGCTGACTTCAAGTTCTCTGTCGATAAGGAAGGAAATATTAGTTTCGTTGGAGATCATCCAGGGGTTAAGCTTGTAGATAACAAGCTAGTTATAACTGATGAGCCTACCAAGTACAAGGTAAAATTCACTAAGGTCGATGATGAAGGACAAACCTTAACCACTGCTAGGTTATTCTTCTATTCTGTGAAAGATGGAATAGATACAGAAATTGATAAGTGGGATACCAAAATCCAACCAGAATTTGATATTCTTCCAGGAACTTACAAGATTAAGGAGACGCGAGTCCCTAAAGGCCATGACGGTTTTGATGATTTCACCTTCGATGTTGACAAAAAAGGAAAGATAGTTCTAAGTGAGAAGGCTAAGAAGCTCGGCATCTATGTAAAGGAAAATACTCTTGAGCTTATGATAGTAAACCCTAAGATTAGAGAGAAAGATGTCGTGATTTCAAAAGTAGACCCAAGTGGACAAAGGGTAAGGGGTGCTAAGTTTACAATAACTGACACTACAGACACTTCAAGACCAGTGGCAGAATTTACATCAGATGATAAAAACGATTCACAAATAAGGCTTAGATGCCAAAGAACTTATATCATCAAGGAAATTCAAGCTCCTACAGGTTATGATCCAATAGCGGATTTCAAGATAAATATTGTCAAGGATGGAACTATAAGCTTTGATGGAAACCACAATGGAGTAGCCCTAAGTGAAGGAAAACTTGTAATAACCGATCCACAAAAAATCTACCCTATAGTATTTAAAAAGACAGACGAGGAAGGTAATCCTCTAAAGACAGCTAGACTTCAAATTTTTGCAGAAGATGGAACGACAGAAGTTCTCGATGCAAAAACAAACAATAAGGCTGTATGGACAACTGATAAGGCAGATGGTCTTACTATTAACCTAAGACCTGGAAAATATATAATGAAGGAAATTACAACCCCAACTGGATATGATACCCTAAGGCAGTTTAAGTTTAGCCTTGGTCTTGACGGCTCTATAAGATTGATAGATAGCGATGAGAATGTAACCAGTAATGATACGACAATTACCATCAAAAATACTAAGACTCCACCTCAAGAACCAAAGAAGAGCATAGATATCACAGTTCACAAAATATTGTTGACAAATGAAGAACTGGATGACTGGACTAGTCCTGAAGGCTATGATGCTAGCCAAGATATGGATGACTTTAAGGCTTTAAAGAATGATAAATATATTAAACAAATCCCTAATGTCTACTTCGCTTGGAAAAATGATAAGGATCAATATATCAACGACCACGGACAAGTTGTGGATTCTGTTGACAAGGCTTATGGAAAACTCACAAATGATGAAGGTGCAACCTTTGACCTAAGCAATATTCCTGATGGAACATACTATATCCACGAAATAAAAGAGAAATCTACCTATCAAGGTCCACTTGGTGCTTTGCTTACAAGATCTAAAGCAAATCCTGTTAAAGTCAAACTACCTATGAGGAACAAGGACGGAGTAGTAGAACACGTTCATGTTTATCCGAAAAACACAGAGGACAGACCAAAGATTGATAAAAACTTTGCAGCATCCATCAAAGAAAAAGGTTCTAAGGAAAATATAGACACAGAATTAAATGTCGAGACTTATCAAAGGGAAAAGTCAAAGATATCGAGAATGGTAGGAGATAAGATTCCTTATCAGGTTAAGACACTAATCCCAAAAGAGTCATCATATAAGACCCTTGCGTGGACAGATACTATGACTCAGGGCTTGACCTACAATAAGGACTTAAAAATTGCTGGTGCAAATCTTGGGGAAGGTGATTACACAATAAGCCAAGATGATAGGGGCTTTAGCTTAGAGCTAAGTGATTCTGGATTAACTAAGGTCGAGAACGCTTCAAAGAATAATGATCTAGAATTAATGATAACTTACTCAGCAACCTTAAATGCTGATACTATAGTTGACCTTGAAAAGATTGAGGAAAATACTATCGGTCTTGATTATGCTAATAGCAAACAAAAAAAGAGCACTCCAAAGGATGGAAATCCAGTAGATGGAAAAATAAGAGTCCAAAAAGTTTGGGATAACAACAATGACCACCTCCCATTGGATGATGATAATTTAGCACTAACTTACATTCTTGAAGAAAAAGATGGAGATAATTATAAGGAGATTCAGTCTGTAACTTTAAGGAAAAAAGTAGGAGATAATAACCAAACCTTCAATTATGAATTTGTAGGTCTTGACAATTCTAAGACTTACAGAGTTAGAGAAAGGGTGGCAGGCTACAATCCAGAATATACTTCTTTCCAAAATGGAGTTGTTGCAATTAAAAACACCAAAGATCCAACCAGCCTACGACCATCTAATCCAAAGCTTGTAACTTATGGAAAGAGATTTATAAAAGTTGATAACAGCACAAATGAAAGACTTTTTGGAGCAAGATTTGTTATCAAAAAGGATAATAAGTTCCTAAAGGTCAAAAAAGTAGGTCAAGGCTCAAGTGATAAGGATAATTTGGATAAGGCGAAGAAGGCTCTAGACCAAGCTTTAGAAGTATATGATAAAAATTTTGGTAAAAAAGACCAAGCTTTTGATGAGGCTTCCGCTAAAGCTAATATCCTAAAACTCAATGATGCCTACCTTAAAGCTATCGAAAAGGAAGGCTTAGGATATGAATGGACAGATAAGGAAAATGATCCTGATATCATAAAACTTATATCTAACGATAGGGGACAATTCCAAATCAAGGGTCTTTCTGCTGGAGAATACAGCCTAGAAGAAACCCAAGCTCCTGTTGGCTATGCTAAAATTTCTAAGATAAAATTTGATGTTCAAGAAAATAGTTATAATACAGGTACTGCCTCATATGATTTAGATTCAGTTGACAAGAACTCAACAGCAGTTCCTAATAGAAAAGTATCTATACCACAAACAGATGGTAAGAGAAATATAATCTTCATAGCTATGGGACTAGTCTTGATGATCTATGCAGGTATTGGATTGGCAAGAAGAGCAAAAGAAAGTCAAATAGAAAAATAATTTATAAAAGGGGATAGAAGTTGAGCTATCCCCTTTTGTGTTTGAAGAATATCAGAGATTGGTCAACTAAAAAAGACGAGCTAGCTCGTCTTTTAGGTTAACTATTTTTAATACTCGTATTCAAATCATAAATTATCTTTAATCCAAAAAGTCCTAAATAGGGGATCTCTTGGATTTTATAGTTGTCATCATCTAAGAGCTTGGCAAACTCGCCAGTCGATATTATCGTCGTTTCTTTGATATCTAGGTCGTTTTCTTTTATGATTTCTTCGACTATAGCTGAGATAGCCTTTTGGTAGGCAAAATATATACCCTTTTGCATGGCCTTGGTGGTAGAGTTTCCTAATATCTTATCGCTCTTTTTTATTTCTACTTGGAAAAGTTTGGCACTTTCCTTGGCTAGGGATTCTTGGAAAAGACTTGCTCCAGGCATAATTACTCCTCCCAGAAATTCTTTTTTGCTATTGATATAGTCGATTGTAGTAATAGATGAGGCTGAAATTATTACTAGATTATCCTTATAGAGTTTTTTTCCTCCAACAGCCCTTATTATTCTATCGCTTCCTACGTCCTTGGGATTGTCGTATTTGATGTTTATTCCAATTTTAAGACCTGCCGATATAAAGATGGGGCTTTTGCCACAAATCAGTTTAGAAACTTCCTCATAAGTCCTATCGACTTCTGGAACGACTGATGAGATTATAAAATCGTCAATTTCTTCTGAGTTTATATTTTTCTCTCTTAGGAGTAACTTGATTAATAGGCTAAGCTCGTTTGCTGACCTATCTTGATTACTTTTTATGCTGAAATTGTAAAGCATTTTATCTTTGTAGAAAAGACCAAAGTCAGCCTTTCTATTTTCTATATCAATTGCTAGAAGCATTTTATCTCCTTGATGATTTTAGAGCTTTAATAACAGCTGTGGAAAGGATGACTGAAAGGATTGCTTCAGGAATACCACTTGTAATTGTTACTCCAAGGATTGCAGATCTTGCACTATCCATAGGAATACCCAAGGTTGTTACATATTTTTCGGCATAGATTAGATAAATTCCACCTAAAACTAGGATGGTGTTGGTCATAGATCCTACAAAGGCTCCGATAGCTATTGGGAAATCCCCCTTGGCAGATTTTTGTGAATAGATAAATAAGCCGATAACGACAAGGAGCAAGACGCCTACAAAAATTATATTCATAGTTGACTTAGCTGCTTTTATGTTTTTTACAAGTAAGTAAACTAGGGCAAGAGCTATGATAGCCCACAAGCCTTTGGCAAGGCCCTTTAGCTTATCGCTATTTATCTTTGTACAAGCCTTATAGGCATAGTAAGATGTTATACCAATCAAAATTCTTGGAAGAACCGAAATAATTGGGTTGTAAAATACGAAGGATACTGGACTAGGATTTCTTAGTAGGGCATTTAAGAGTGAAGATACACCAAAAATCAATCCTACAAGAGCACCGACAATAGGCCCTTCTGCAATCGCACCTATAATAACGGGGATGTGCATAGTTGTCGCATTGATGAAACCCAAAGGGATAAGACCGAGTGGTGTCAGACTTAGCACTATGGTGATAGCACCAAGCATAGCTGACGTTACAAGCTTTCTACTGCTGATTGTTTTCTTATTCATAATTACCTCCTGATACGGTTCACTGGGATACCGTTCATATGCATCAAAAGATGCTAGAAAAATTTACGCCTACAATTTTATTTTAGTATCTCCAAATAAATGTGAAATCTAAATCTTTCTAATTATAGACTACTAAAATTATAACTAAATTTCTTAGATAAGTAAAGAAAAAAAATCCCCAAGCCCAGCTTGAGGAATAAATCTAAGGACGAACCTTATTTACATTTAGTATTTTTCTACATACGAGTTTGGCAAAGTCATCGCTTCCTTCGACATTTGGGTGAACCTTATCGACTGCCAAGAGATTTTCCTTATCCTTAATAAAAGCTCTCCAATCAACCAAGTGAGCCTTAGGGTTCTTGTCGGTAAAGGACTTGATTTGATCATTTACCTGGTCCATATAAGATTGAAGGTGGCTGGTATTTACAAAATACACATCTCTGCCATCAGCCTCGTCTACTATAGCCTGCATATCATCAGTTGACTTAAAACCATTAGAGCCAAGGACGACTAGGATTATATCGTTAAGTCCATTAGAAGCCTTCACATTATTAAGAGTATCAGGCCCATCCCACATATTTCTTCCCACAAGACCATCAAGGTAGAGATTAGGGACGAAAGATCTTAGGTAAGAATCAATATTTACAAGAACTGAATCACCGATAGCGGTAATAGAAATATTTTTTAGATATTCTTTTTCCTTGTCTGTAAAGTTGAAGTCGTCATAGGCTTTTTCTTCAAAATTACCGCCTTTGTTTGGACTTTCTTCTTTCTTTTCTTCTTTAAGCTTGTCATCTTTCTTTTTCTTGTTAGTATTTTTCTTAGCCTCTGCGTTTCTTTTCTTGATTTCCATTTCGTTTTTAGCAAATTCTTTCTTAAACTCTTCCATTTGAGCTTCTTTTTTATTGCCAATCACTAGGGAAGTCGCATTTAAAATTCCCACAAGGGCAAGGGCTATCGCCAATTTCTTGATCTTATAGGATTTTTTCATCCTTCTTAGGCTATAGGAAAGCTCGGATAATATAACTAAAATACCTAATTCTACTAAGTAAAAAATAGCCTTCGAAGAAATTTTATTCCTAAAGAGATAAAGCATAAAAATTTGGACTATATATTGCCACAAATAGTAGTAGTAAGACCTATCTCCCAGCCAAATCATAAACTTAAAGAAGGGATTATGATCCCTATATCTTATAGGATTGTCTACTTCCAATTTATATATAAAGGCTAAGAATAGGCAAACAAGTAACTGATATATAAGGAAAAATGTCCTATAAATCCACAAGCTTTTGCCATCTATGAAGAAGAAGGGAAGGATTATTGCTAGGAAAAGAAGCAAGGAAGTTTTTTTCCTAGGAAGCCTATCCAACAAAGTCCCCCATTTTTCGTAGGCAAGATAGCTAACTGAGCCTAAGAAAAATGCACTAAGCCTCACATCTGTCCCATAATAAATCCTAATAACACTAGCCTTAGTAAAGGATAGGTAGTAGCTAAGAATTATTGATAAGATACTAAGTCCTCCAAAAATATAAATCCTAAAAGCATTTAGATTAAGCTTACTAATAAGGTAATCCAAAAGATAATAGATAAGTATATATTGTAGATAGACTGCTATATACCAAAGGTGGGTAAAGATATTAAAATTACCTGACCTATCAAAATAAGAAATCCCCTTAACAATAGCCCTAATATTTTCGTAGGCAAACATGGTAGCAAGAGAACTTCTCACACTATCATCAAAAATATCCCTAGCAAAAATCAAGGAAACAAGAAGGGAAATGGCTATGATAGACCACATAGGAGATATTATCTTAAATAATCTCGCCTTAATTTTGTCTATAAAAAATTTAACTTCAACTACATCATAAGTCTTTGTCGACGATTTGGCTAGGAAAAATCCAGATATAATCATAAAGATTATAACTCCCAAAAAACCACCACTTAGCCTGTGGCTAAACAAGTGATAGATAGAAACTGCCAACAAACTTACCGCCTTTAGCATGGTAACATAGTTAAATTTTACTTTCTTCATTCTTTTATTTTTCATTAATCTTCCTTCCTAACTTATACATTATAGCACAGCTAGCTTAAATTTGCATAAAAAAACAAGGTCTTGAGAAAAAAAATATTTAATGTATAATGAGTATAAATTTAATAGTGCATTGATAAGCCCTAGTAACTAGGAAAGGCATATAGAGAGGAGATGGTTGGTGAAAATCTCTTGCAGGGAACTAGTGAATCTAGCTTTGAGCATATATATTAATTAAGGCAAAGTAATTTGCATAATTTGGGTGGCACCACGAGACCTTCGTCCCAATTGGGCGGGTCTTTTTTTATTGGAAAAAGGAGAAATAATTATGATTGATATTAAATTACTTAGAGAAAATCCAGAATTAGTTAAAGAAAACATTAAGAAAAAATTTCAAGAAGAAAAACTTAAACTTGTAGATGAAGTCCTTGAACTTGATGAAAAACTTAGAGCCTTCAAAACTGAGGGAGACAATCTAAGAAGTCAAAGAAACAAGACCAGCAAGGAAATCGGAGCCCTTATGGGCCAAGGCAAGAAGGAAGCTGCCGAAGAAGCCAAGAAATTGGTAAAAGAAATAAACGATAAGCTCCTCCACATAGAAAGCGATACAGAAGAATTTGCCAAAGAAGTCAAAAAAAGAATGCAAGTCATTCCTCAAATAATTGACGATACTGTCCCAATAGGAAAAGACGACACAGAAAATGTCGAAATCGAAAAATATGGTGAACCCCTTGTACCTGACTACGAAATCCCTTACCACATAGACATCATGGAATCCTTTGATGGAGTTGACCTTGATGCAGCAAGAGAAACATCAGGAGCAGGCTTCTACTATCTAAGAGGAGATATAGCAAGACTACACTCAGCTATCCTTTCTTATGCTAGGGACTTCATGATAGACAGGGGCTACACCTACTACATCCCACCATTTATGATAAGATCTGACGTTGTTACTGGCGTAATGAGCTTTTCAGAAATGGAAGATATGATGTATAAAATAGAAGGCGAAGACCTCTACCTAATCGGAACAAGCGAACACTCCATGATAGGTAAATTCATCAACACCATAACAGAAGAAGAAAAAATGCCACTCAAGATGACCTCCTATTCACCATGCTTTAGAAAAGAAGTTGGAGCTCACGGTATCGAAGAAAGAGGAGTTTATAGGATCCACCAATTCGAAAAACAAGAGATGGTAATAATCTGCAAACCAGAAGATTCCAAAACCCTCTATAACGAACTATGGAAAAACACAGTAGACTTCTTTAGAAGCCTAGAAATCCCAGTAAGAACTCTCGAATGTTGCTCTGGAGACCTTGCCGACCTCAAGGTAAAATCATGCGACGTAGAAGCATGGAGTCCAAGACAAAAGAAATACTTCGAAGTAGGAAGCTGCTCTAACCTAGGAGATGCTCAAGCTAGAAGACTTGGCATAAGACTAAGAGGAGAAAATGGAACCTACTTTGCCCACACCCTAAATAACACAGTAGTAGCTCCACCAAGAATGCTAATAGCCTTCCTAGAAAACCTACTCCAAGAAGACGGAAGCGTAAAAATCCCAGCCCCACTACAAATGTATATGGGAGGCAAGGAAAAAATCGAACCAAAAAATAAATAAGAAGTTTTGGTCCCCCGCAAGGGGGATTTTTTAGTGGACAAAATTAAAACATAATTTACAAAAATAGTAAGGGTTAATCACTAGAATTGATAAACAAATTTAACAGGAATATTTGTAAAAATATTCTTATCAATAATATATTACAAAAAGATTAAATTTTGACACGGGGGGGGTATAATAATAATGAAAGATTGTTTAAAAAAATTAAATAAAAAAATGGGAGGAAACATGAGCAAATATAAAAATGCCAATAATTTATTGGAAGAAAAAGCGATCAATAAAGAGAAAAAACCAATCTATGCAACAAGAAAACTATCCATAGGGCTAGTTTCATGTATGCTAGGAATCCTATCTTTCATGCCACAAGTTATGGCAGAAGGAGAGGAAGGCCCAGTTACTAATGTAAGTGTAGTATCACAAAATCCTAGTTTAGGAACGGAAACACAAAATCCTAGTGATAGCAAAGAAAATAATCAAGGAGGAAAAGATGCTAAGCATGAAGCAGGCAAGGCCCAAATTGATGGAGAAGCCAATGCTCCAATACCAGTACCAGTATTAGGTCAAAATAGATCTTCCAACCTACAAGGAGAACAAACTGTCAAGGAAGTTTTGACAGCTGAAGAAGTCGCAAAAATAAAAGAGGAAGCAAAAAATCAAGGCTATGAGTTTACAGATGAAATGATAGAAAAACTCAAGGTAGAACTTGAAAAAATCAAAGATAAGCCTGACTTCCAAGCAGAAAAAAACGAATTAATTGAGAAAACGTTAGCTGGAAAGAAAGCAGAACTTGAAAATAGGGAAGCTAAAGTAGATTCAAATCCGCCTAAAATGATGAATAATGGTCATTACTCTACTTCACCAAAGGGTGATTCAAGTGCACTAGATGGTTATACTCTACCATATGATTCATATATGGGAGATCCTAATGGTAGGCAGGGCAAGAGTAAATCAGGATGGTTTGTAACATACAAAACAATTGACGAAGAAAGTAATACTATTAAGAACTTTTACCTTGAAAACCAACCTTCTGGTTCAGAGTTTGAAAAGTTCGTAGAAGGTGTTGATGATAAGATAGTTGCAAATAAATATGGTGAAAACATAGATAAAACAAGTGTAAATAAAAAATTCTACTTAATTACTGATAATGGTGCAAAAGTGGGATTAAATGAACTTGTACTAGTGTCAGAAGATGCAGCAGGTAATATCTTAAGGATTACAAACTACCTTAATGTAAAGACCTACCTTCCAGTAGCATCTGGCAAGCTTACCGCAACCCTAGGACAAAAAGAAGCTATAACAGAAGACCAAATCAAAAAAGTTCTTGGTATATATTACAAGGCTTACGATAATGACGGTCAAAGATCCGCTATCGTTAATGAAATAAAAAATAACAAGAATACAGCAAATATTCGTGAAGGAATAGAAAAATACAAGCCAATAGGTACAAGATACTCTCTAAAAGAAAATCCTAGTTTTGATAAGGTGGGAACAACAAGTGTAATTGCCCTCGTGAAGTATGCGGATGCAGAGGGTAAAGAGATAGTAGAAGAAGTAGAAATACCTTTAGAAGTGGTTGATACAGAAAAACCATCTATGAAAAATGGTCACGATGAATCTTGGGGAGAAGGTACTGGTTCATTAGATGGCAAAACTCTTGCTCCTATATTCATGGGTGAGGAAACTGGCCGTACTAATTATAATAAAGGTAGCAACTATTTATCCTATAAGGTTATAGATAATAGTGGAACTATTGTTGACGTAAAAGCAGAAGGCCTACCTTCAGGAACAACTCTTGAAGAATTTAAAAAAGGTGTTGATGATATCATAAAGGCTACAGAGTTTGATAAAGATGATAAGAAGTGTGTAGTTAAAAAACTCTGGGTAAAGGCAGACAGCAAGGCTAAGGAAGGCTTATATTCTTTCACAGTTACAGCAAAAGACCCTAGTGGAAACACAAAAACAGTAGTTAACAAAATTGAAGTAAAGGTATATGTTCCAGCAGCTAAGGATATCATACAAGCTGAAATTTACGATAATAATTTAACAGCTGGGGATGGAATAGGCGTATATCATAAAATGTATGATAATAATGCAGAAGAGGAAGCCATAAAAAATGCTATAGCTGATGCTATAGATAAAAAACGATTACCTGAAAATGTTATAGGCAAAGATGGATATCTGCCAGAAGGAACTAGCTTTAAGTGGAAGATTCCTAATAATACCTATGGTGATTTGAACCTACTAAATACAGGCCTAACTGAAAGAACTGTTGAACTAACATATACAAATAAAGAAGGAAAAATAGTTACAAAAGAAGTAAGAGTCCTAATTAATGTAAGGGATACCAAAGCTCCTATTATTTGGAGGGCAAAATTAAATACGGGATTAGCCCCAAATAGTCCTTATCAATTAGATGGCAAAGATTTTGGTGGTCACTCTGCCTTTATTGGAGATGATAATTCTATTGACTTCACCTACAGAACAGGGGACAACTCTGGACAAATCAAAAGCTTCACAGCAGAAGGAGCACCAGATGGTACTGTCTTTGAGGGAGATGAAAACAAGGGACTAGATGCTAATGGTAATAGGGATAAGCTTGCTTTCTCAAAGGATGAGCAAATGCTCAATAGAAAGATAAAAATAAAGGCAACTAGCACAAACAAAGTTGGTGATTACAGAATAACTTTCACATCAACAGATAATTTAGGAGAAAATGGTGGTAACAAAACTGTTGTCAACAACACTATCCCTGTAAAAACTTACTTGCCAGTTGCTACAAAAACTATGACCTTGGAAAAGCACGAGGATGTGTCCAAGCTTAGTCCTGAAGCCTATATTGGTGCATATTTGGAAAAATATGATACAGTTAATGCAAGAAAAAAGGACCAAGTAAAAGCTGATATTGATGGTGATAATATTGACAAGTCTAAGATTTCTGATAATAGGGCAAAATATTTCCCTAAAGAAGGAACAAGTTATGAATGGGTACAAGCACCTAACACAAATCAAGAACCAGGAACTTATAAGGCAAAGGCTAAGGTTACATTCACAAAAACTGATGGCACAGAAGTAAGCGAAGAAGTTTTAATCCCATATGAAGTTAAAGAAGAACAAGAACCAACAGCACCAAGTGTAAAAACTGATGATCAGTCTGGAGATGTAACTGTTACTCCTGCTACAGAGGATAAAACTAAGAGCATATATGTAACTTATACTGGAGTTGATGGAAATGAACACACAGTTACTGCTACAAAAGATCCAACAAGTAAAAAATGGTCAGTGCCAGCTGGTTCAGACATTAGCATTGATGCTGATAGTGGCGTTGTTACAGTTCCAGCTTCTAAAACACAAGCAGGAACAGAGGTTAAGGCTATTGCTAAAAACATAGAACGAGTTACAAATCCTGTAACAGCAACTACAAAACCATCTGCTCCACTTATTTCAGAAGGAGCTGAAAAAGGCTCTCTTGAGATTACTCCACAAGGAAACACAGACAGCCTGACTATCACCTACACTCCAAAAGGAAAAACTCAACCAGAAACTGTAGAAATTAAGAAAGATGCTGATGGAAAATGGCAAAACCCAACAGATCATCCTGGAATAACAGTTGATGACAAGGGAGTTGTAACAATTGCTAATGGTACTGGAGAAGAAAATTCAGAAGTAAAGGTTACAGCAAAGGTAGGAAACTCTCCAGCCACAGAAGCTAAAGGAAAAATCCCAGATGTTACTCCTCCGAACCCACCAGAGCTAGGCTTAGCTAATGATAAGAGTGGAGATGCAACAATAACTCCAGCAGAAGATGATACAAGTAAGGTTACTATCACTTATGTGGGCAAGGATGGACAGAAAAAGACTGTTGACGTTGAAAAGAAAAATGGTTCTTGGACTGTACCAGATGCTTCTGGATTAAAACTAAGCCCAGATGGAAAAACAATTATAGTTCCAAAAACTCTTACAAAAGATGAAACAGAAGTAAAAGCAATTTCTGCCGATGAACATGGAAACACAAGTAACGAAAAGCTTGTAAAAGTGCCAGATAAGACTAAACCAACTACACCAAAGTTCCAAGCAAAAGATGATGGAAGTATAGAAATTGATTTTCCAGCAGATGATGCAACAAGCATAACAGTAGAATATATAGATAAAGATGGTAATAAACAAACAGCTACCCTCACAAAGGAAAAAGACCAATGGTCAGTGCCAAGAGAATCAGTATTTGACTCTAAGGGTGGTAAGTTAATCTTGCCAGCTGATAAGGTTCAAGGTGGATCAGCTTTCACAGTGAAAACACAAGATGAGGCAGGCAATATCTCTGATCCAAAGAATGGAACTGTAAGTCCAGATGCACCTACAATTTCAGAAAAAGACGGTCTTGTAACCATAACTCCACCAGCAAATGCTGATAGCCAAGAGATAGTTTATACACCTAAAGGTTCTGAAACACCAGTAAAAGTAACAGCTGAAAAGGATGAAAAAGGCGAATGGAAACTACCTGAAGGAACAAAAGGCTTAGAAATTGATGCTAAAACAGGGGCAGTAACAATTGCAAAAGGAAATGCAAAAGATGGCGAACCTATCAAGGCTATCACCAAATTAGGCAAAGGAAATACTGCTATACCATCAAAAGAAAGTACCGTTAATGCCCCAGATACAACAGGTCCAGCAAAACCAAGCATAGAAGCAAAAGAGGATGGAAAAGTTACAGTAACACCACCAAGTGATAAAGACACCAAAACACTTGCAATTTCTTTTAAAGACAAGAATGGTAATGACCAAGTAGTTTCAGCAACAAAAGATGACAATGGTAAGTGGAAACTTGACAAGAAAGTAGAGGGTGCTTATATAGATGAAAAGACTGGAACAATCACACTAGATGATGGGTTGACTAAGGCTGGAACTGATGTAAAAGCAACAGCTAAAGACAAATCAGAAAATCCATCAGAAGAAGCGCAAGATAAAGCTAAGACTCTTGCCGATAGAACAAATCCAAAAACACCTGCTAAGTGGAAGGTTGATAATCCTAAAAAATTAACAGCAGATGAGAAAAAAGCTGTTAAGAAGGCTATTGAAGATGCCAATAAAGATGAAAATGGTAAGAGCACACTAGCAGAAGGTACAGAAATTGTAGTTGGAGATGATGGAACAGCAACTATAAAATACAAGGATGGTACAGAAGATAAAATAGCTGGTACCGACTTGGTTGAAAAGAAAGCTGATAAGAAAGCATTGCAAGAAGAGTCAGGCAAAGAACAAACAACTAAAGCTGACCATAAATACAAAAATGCAGATAAAGAAAAACAATCAGCATACGATGAAGCTCTCAAAAAAGCTAAAGAAGTCCTTGGAAATGACCAAGCAAGCCAAGACGAAGTAGATAAGGCTAAGAAAGCACTTGAAGAAGCAGCTAAGGCTCTAGACGGCAAAGAAACAGACAAGTCAAAACTACAAGCCGAAGCAGGCAAAGAACAAGCAACAAAAGCTGACCATAAATACAAAAATGCAGATAAAGAAAAACAATCAGCATACGATGAAGCTCTCAAAAAAGCTAAAGAAGTCCTTGGAAATGACCAAGCAAGCCAAGACGAAGTAGATAAGGCTAAGAAAGCACTTGAAGAAGCAGCTAAGGCTCTAGACGGCAAAGAAACAGACAAGTCAAAACTACAAGCCGAAGCAGGCAAAGAACAAACAACAAAAGCTGACCATAAATACAAAAATGCAGATAAAGAAAAACAATCAGCATACGACAAAGCCCTAGAGGAAGCAAAGAAAGTTCTATCAAATCAAGGTTCAAGTCAAAAAGAAGTAGATGAAGCGCTAGCAAAACTACAAAAAGCAGCTAAGGCTCTAGACGGCAAAGAAACAGACAAGTCAAAACTACAAGCCGA